>DATDLP010000439.1:0-5352 GCA_036519255.1 Croceibacterium sp. | reverse complement strand
CTTGGCGCTAAGAATGCGGATCGCTTCGCGATAGGCCGTGCGCGATACCCCGAGCGCGGCGCTGGCCTCGATCTCGCCGCCGAGGATCTCGCCCGGCTGGCGCACGCCGCCGACGATCTCGACGCCGAGATCGTGCGCGATCGTGCCGTGGATCCGCGGGGCGAGCTCGGGGCGTTGCTTCACGCGCGCGAGGCTTCGCGCTGACCGTCGATCCGCCGAGCGACGCCCCAGGCGTTGCCTTCGGCGAGCGCGGGCGGGAGCAGCGACCCGGGCAGGTTCTGGAAGCACACCGGCCGCAGGAACCGCGCGATCGCCAGCGTGCCGACCGAAGTCGTGCGGCTGTCGCTGGTCGCCGGGAACGGCCCGCCGTGGACCATCGCCGGGCTGACCTCGACGCCGGTCGGCCAGCCGTTGGCAAGCACGCGCCCGGCACGCTCGGCGAGCAGCGGCACCAGCGGCGCGGCGGCGGCTTCGTCGGCCGGATCGAGATGGAGCGAGGCGGTCAGCTGGCCTTCGAGCGAGCCGATCACGCGCGCGACCTCGTCGAGGTCGCGGCAGCGGATCACCAGCGAGGACGAGCCGAACACCTCATCGCCAAGCGCACGGTCGGCGATGAAGCTGGCCGCGTCGGTCTCGAACAGCGCGCCGACTGCCTGGTTCTGGCCCTGGCCGACGCAGCCGCGCGCGACGGTGCGAACTGCCGCGTGGCCGGCGAGGGCTTCGACGCCCTGCTCGTAGCTCGCGTGAATGCCGGGGCTGAGCATGACCGCGCCCGGCGCGACACCGAGCGCTTCCGCCGCGGCGGCCACGAAACGGTCGAGCGCCGGGCTGTCGACCGCCAGCACGAGACCTGGGTTGGTGCAGAACTGCCCCGCGCCCATCGTCAGCGACTGGACGAACGCCGCCCCGATCGCCTCGGCGCGGGCTTCGAGCGCTGCGGGCATGAGGACCACCGGATTGATGCTCGACATCTCGGCGTAGACCGGAATCGGTTCGGGGCGCCCTGCCGCCAGCTTCATCAGCGCGACGCCGCCACCGCGCGACCCCGTGAACCCGACCGCCTTGACTCGCGGATCGCTGACCAGCGCGGCGCCAAGCTCGCGGTTGTTGCCGGGAAGGAACGAGAAGGTGCCGTCGGGCATGCCGCTGCTTTGCATGGCCGCGATCATCGCCCGCGCAACCAGCTCGCCCGTTCCCGGGTGCGCCGAATGCCCCTTGACGATCACCGGGCAGCCCGCCGCGAGCGCCGCGGCGGTGTCGCCGCCGGCGACCGAGAACGCGAGCGGGAAGTTCGAGGCGCCGAACACGACCACCGGGCCGAGCGCGAGGTTGACCCGGCGCAAGTCGGGCCGCGGCAGCGGGGCGCGCTCGGGCAGCGCGGGATCGATCGTCGCGTCGAGCCAGTCGCCTTGCCGCACGACTTGCGCGAACAGCCGGAGCTGGCCCACGGTGCGCCCGCGCTCGCCCTCGAGCCGCGCGCGCGGCAGGCCGGTCTCGGCCATCGCGCGGACAATGAGATCGTCGCCGATCGCGAGGATCGCCTCGGCGCAGGCTTCGAGGAACGCGGCGCGGCTGGCCGGGTCGGTCGCGGCGTAAGTGGGGAAGGCGGCGTCGGCGAGCGCGGCGGCCGCCTCGACCGCGTCGGCGCCGGCACAGGAGAAGCTCGGCTCGAGCGTCTCGCCAGTGGCCGGGTCGACCGCGCCGAAGCGCGCCTCCGCCTGGAGTGCCTGGGAACCGATGAGAATGGCGCCGTCGATCACACTAAGTCCTTTCGTAAATAACTCAGACATAATAGGATCGCTGGAAGGCTACGACAAGGCGGAGAAGGGCGACAATGACGGGAGTTTCGCGCAGGGGGAAGAGGGTGCGTCACATGCTCGCCGCGATAAGCCTGTCCGTCCTTGCCTCGGTGTCATCAATCTCGCCGGCACAGGCGGGAGAAGCGCGCTTCGCGTGGTTCGAGTACAGCGGCACCGACGGCGAGGCGCTCGCGCCGGGCGAATACCGCAATCCGGTGCTCGCGGGGTTCCATCCCGACCCCAGCCTGGTGCGGGTCGGCGAGGACTTCTACCTCGCCACCTCCACCTTCGCCTGGTTCCCGGGCATCCCGGTGTTCCACAGCCGCGACCTCGTGAACTGGACGCAAATCGGCAACGCGATCGACCGCGCCGACATGCTCAGGTTCGACGGCCTTACCCTCTCGCGCGGCGTGTTCGCCCCGGCGATCACCTTCCACGACGGCACCTTCTACATCGCCAACACCTGCGTCGACTGCGGCGGCAACTTCGTGATCACCGCGCGCGATCCGGCCGGTCCGTGGTCGGATCCGGTATGGCTGCCGACCGTCGAAGGCATCGACCCTTCGCTGTTCTTCGACGACGACGGCAGCGCCTGGCTGATCAACAACCGCTCGCCCGCCGGGCCGGCGCTGTACGACGGCCATCGCGCGCTGTGGATCGAGCGGTTCGATCCGGCCGGCCTGAAGATGATGGGCAATCCGAAGATGATCGTCGACGGCGGGATCGACCTGTCGAAAAAGCCGGTGTGGATCGAAGGCCCGCACATCTACAAGCGCAACGGCAAGTACTACCTGAGCGCGGCCGAAGGCGGCACGAGCGTCAACCATAGCCAGGTCATCCTGCGCGCCGACCGGGCCGACGGGCCCTCCACGCCGGCACCGCCCGGCGCGAACCCGATCCTGACCCAGCGCGATCTCGCTCCCGACCGCCGCGACCCGATCAGCGCGGCGGGCCACGCCGACATCGTCGAGCTGCCCGACGGGCGCTTTGCGGCAACCTTCCTCGCCACCCGGCCGTACGACTACGGCAAGGACTTCTACAACCTCGGCCGCGAGACCTTCCTGCTGCCGGTCGACTGGAGCGGCGAGTGGCCCGTGATCCTCGAGCCGGGTCTGCCAATTCCGCTCACCGCTCCCGCGATCCTGCCCGCCGTGCCCGGCGCCCCGCCGATGACCGGCAGCTTCACGGCACGCGAGGAGTTCGGCCGCGCGGATCTCGGCCCGGAGTGGATGACGATGCGCGCCGCACCGTATGCGCTGGATCAAGGCGAGCTGGTGCTGACGCCGGGCCGCCAGGGCCTCGGGGACCTCGGCAAGCCCGCGTTTGTCGCACGGCGGCAGCAGCACGACGAGGCCACCGCCACGACCGAGGTCTCGTTCGAGCCGGCCGAGGGCGAGATGGCCGGCCTCGCAGCGCTGCAGAACGATGACTATTTCCTGACCGTCGCGGTCGTGCGTGAGGGCGAGCGGACGCTGGTGCGCGTTTCACGAAGGGCGGGGCAGGACCAGCCGCGCACAGGGGTGACGGTGGCCGAAGCGCCGCTTGACGCGCGAGGACCGGTCCGCCTGCGGCTGACGGCTCACGGCGGCCGCTACGACTTCGCTTATGCCATCGGCGGCGAATGGCAGGCGCTGGCGACCGGCGTCGACGGGACTCACCTCAGCACGGCAACCGCCGGCGGCTTCGTCGGCACGATGATCGGACCCTTCGCACAGGGGCCACACTGATCCTTCGCCAAGACCGGAGAATCCGCGCGATTGCCGCCCGAGGGCTTGTCAATCATCTATGTTCATGCTATGTTCCACCGACTCTTTGACATTGTTGGATTCGCCTGCCGTTTTCGGCTGCGTGAGATGGGTGGGCCTGCGGGCGTCCGGGCTGACTTTCCGCCTCGATTTCCCCACATGTGTCACCCAGTCGTTTGATAACTTTTTCACAGATATTCAAACGCTTGATTGCCAAACACCCGGGTGACACGGTGTCGCCCTTGCCACCCAAATCCAACACGCTGCGCGCAAGCAAGAGGCCGCCGAACATGCGTCCGGCGGCCCCGACTTCTTTCACCTGGGATCGCGGTTTCAGATGAACCGGTTGATCAGGTTCTCGATCCGCTCCTGCCGGCCCGAGCGCGGCTTGGGATTGATCGCTTCGGCCTCGGCCAGGTCGGCAATCCCCGCCAGGTCGAGCCCGGCGATCTTCTGCCCGAAATCGCCGTCCCAGCCGGAATAACGCTCGGCCTTGATCGCATCGAGCCGGCCGTCCTCGATCAGCGCGGCGGCGGTCAGCAGGCCGCGCGCGACGGTGTCGATCCCGCCGACGTGGCCGTAGAACAGGTCGACCGGATCCATCGATTGGCGGCGGACCTTGGAATCGAAGTTGAACCCGCCGGTGGTGAACCCACCCGCACGCAGCACCTCGATCATCGCCAGGGTCATCTCCTCGATCGAGTTGGGGAATTGGTCGGTGTCCCAGCCGTTCTGGTGGTCGCCGCGGTTGGCGTCGATCGAGCCGAAGATGCCGAGCGCGGCGGCGGTCGCCAGCTCGTGCTCGAACGTGTGGCCGGCGAGCGTCGCGTGGTTGGCCTCGATGTTGACGCAGACCTCGTTCTCGAGCCCGTAGCGCTTGAGGAAGCCGTACACCGTGGCGGTGTCGAAGTCGTACTGGTGCTTGGTCGGCTCGTGCGGCTTGGGCTCGATCAGGATCGTGCCCTTGAAGCCGATCTTGTGCTTGTGCTCGACCACCAGGCTGAGGAACCGCCCGAAGTTGTCGAGCTCGCGCTTGAGGTCGGTGTTGTGCAGCGTGTCGTAGCCCTCGCGGCCGCCCCACAGCACGTAGTTGGCGCCGCCGAGGCGGTGGGTCGCCTCGAGCACGTCGCGCACCTGCATCGCCGAGAAGGCGAAGACCTCGGGGTCGGGGCTGGTCGAGGCGCCGCCGGCGAAGCGCGGGTGGCTGAACAGGTTGGCGGTGCCCCACAGGAGCTTGCGGCCGCTCTCGCCCTGCAGCGCCTCGAGGTGATCGACCGCCTCGGCGAGGTTGGCCCGGTGCTCGGCGACCGAATGCGCCTCGCCCATCACGTCGACGTCGTGGAAGCAGTAGAACGGCACGTCTAGCCGGGTGAAGAAGTCGAACGCCGCCTCGCGCTTGGCATGCGCCGCTGCGTTGTTGTTGGCGCCCTCGTGCCACGGGCGACCGAAGGTGCCCGCGCCGAAGATGTCCGAGCCCGGCCAGCAGAACGTGTGCCACATGCACACCGCGAAGCGCAGGTGGTCCTCCATGCGCTTGCCGGCGACGACACGGTCCTTGTCGTACCAGCGGTAGGCGAGCTCGTTGTCGGATTCGGGGCCCTCGTAGCGAATAGGGGCAATATCGGCGAAATAGGAACTGGACATCATACGCTCCTGGCGTGGGACTTCGGGGTGATGCGCGGGTACGCCGCGCGGAACTGTTCAAGCTTCGGCGCAAGCCGCGCGGCGAGGTCGGCGTCGGGCTCGATGCGGTGCGACACCGGCGGGGCTTCGCAGACGTCGGCGGGCTCGCCGCCCTCGACCGCGAT
>DATDLP010000438.1:0-3502 GCA_036519255.1 Croceibacterium sp. | reverse complement strand
CGCAAGACGATCGGCCGGCTGTTCGTGGAACTGTTCGAGCGCGAGGCGCAAAAGATCGGCGGGGCGGAGTTTCTGGCCCAGGGCACGCTCTATCCGGACGTGATCGAGAGCGTCAGCTTCACCGGCGGGCCGTCGGTGACGATCAAGAGCCACCACAACGTCGGCGGGTTGCCCGAGCGGATGAACATGGCGCTGGTCGAGCCGCTGCGCGAGCTGTTCAAGGACGAGGTCCGCGCGCTCGGCCGCGAGCTCGGCCTGCCCGACGCGTTCGTCGGCCGCCACCCCTTCCCCGGCCCGGGCCTCGCGATCCGCATTCCCGGCGAGGTGACCAGGGAGCGTTGCGACATCCTGCGCAAGGCCGACGCGATCTACCTCGAGGAGATCCGCAACGCCGGGCTCTACGACGCGATCTGGCAGGCTTTCGCGGTGCTGCTGCCGGTCAAGACCGTCGGCGTGATGGGCGACTACCGCACTTACGACAGCGTCTGCGCGCTGCGCGCGGTGACCAGCACGGATGGCATGACCGCGGACATATATCCGTACGATGCCGGCTTCCTCAGCCGGGTGGCGACGCGGATCGTCAACGAGGTCAAGGGGATCAACCGGGTGGTCTACGACTACACGTCGAAGCCGCCGGGGACGATCGAGTGGGAGTGACGGCGTGGAAAAGAGCGATACAGGTCGGACAGTCTACCCTAAGATCGGCGTCTGGTATCGCGAGGACACTGGTCATATTCACTTGAGCATCGAGGGGCAGGGCTTCTCCACGGTGAATGCCGACCCCGCGAGCAAGCGCGGCAATCCTCATTTGTTTGGCAAGCTTGCGCGGATGCTGCGCGACGTTGGAGCGACGCATCCGGCGATTGACGACCGAGGCGCTTGACCAACCTCCTTGGCCAAGCGTAAAATTCGCGCGATGACCATCCACGTGAATATCGGCGAAGCGAAGACCCGGCTGTCGGAGTTGGTAGCCGCTGTGCTGCGCGGTGAAGAGGTCGTGTTGCAGAAGGCGGGCGTGCCCAAGGCGAAGATCGTTTCGATCGAGGACGCCGACGTGGCACAGCGCGCCGCGATCGCGGCGAAACGCGTCGCCAATCTGGGTTTCGCCGAGGAGAAATATCGCGGCGTGGACCTGACGGTACCGGCGTACTTCGACGAAGAGTACGAAGAGGAGCGGTATCGCCGGAAGTTCGGTGAACCTGCTGCTTGATACCCAGATGCTGGTGTGGATGGTCGCCGATCGGCGCCGCCTTCCCGCCAGCTTGGTGACGGCGCTGCAAGACCCCGCAACAGTCTTGCTGGTGAGCGCGGTCACGGCGTGGGAATATGCCGACCTGCTGCACCGCGGTCGCTTGCCGGTGCAGGAGACAGTCCCAGAAATTCAATCGCGCTTCCGGTTCGAGATCGTCGACTTGCCAGGCGAGTGCTGGCGCCTGGCAAGCCAGCTTCCGCATATCCACGGCGACCCCATCGACCGGATGGCGGTAGCTCACGCGATTCTGGGTGGTTACGTGCTGGTAACTGCAGACGCGAACATGCGGCGCTATCCCGTCACGCTGCTCTGACTGCGTCCCGTTTCCGGAATTGCTCGGAAACCTACTCCTGCCACACGGTCACATCGGACCGTCCCGTGCTGCCGAAACCCTCGGTGGCCATGACCTGATAGTCCATCGCCCCGAGCTCCAGCCCGTGCGAGCGCCACGCCGCGACGTGGTTGGCGAACGTGATCGTGTTGTCCGCTCCCTGCGGCCGCTCCTCCGTCCGCACGCTCCAGTACTGGTAGAAGGTCTGCGTGCCCCGGATCGACGGCTTCTGGACCCGCTGGGTTCGATAGATGCGGTAGGTACCGCCGTCGCTCTCGACGGTCCCCAGCACCGGCGCATCCTCGCCGGGCGGGGTGAAGTCCGCGCCCCAGCCGTCGACCACGTAGTATTCGATCAGCGGATCGGTGGTCCAGCCGTAGAGCGTCAGGTAGCCGTTCGAGCCGGGCTCGAACGCGGCGGCGCGGTAGCCGATCGTGCGGCCGGTCGAGCCGGGCTTCCAGCCCTTGCCGACGACCATGTTGCCGCCGCCGGCGAGGTCCCAGGTGACCGTGTAGTGGCCGGCCTCGCCGAGCGTCATGCAGACCGATCCGGAGTCGCGCCACGAGGTGTAGAAGAAACCGTCGTCCTGCCCGGTACCGCGGACGCAGCCCGGCTCCGTCTGGGGGGACACGCAGCTCGCCACCGTTGCCACGAGCGCCGCACTCGACAGCCAGGCCCCGCCTCGGGTCAATGCAGAAACGATTTTCCTACACGCAAATGTTCTGTCAATGTTCCGCGATGCGCGACCGAATCGCCCTTGCCCTTTGCTCCCCGCCGACAGCTTGCAAACCCCGTCGGTGGGGCGGAATCGAGGGGGACGTGCCGTGAACTTCATGAACTTCCAGCCCCCTCGTCCCGATTCTGTTCTCGTCCGACTATGCCCGGCGACGATTGGCAAGGCGATGGGTTTGCTGCACTCTCGCGTAGCGGGAGTGCGACCATTCGGACCATTCGCTTGTTCATCGGCCTGATCGCGCCGGCACCGCGTTCGAGGCGAGGGGGCAAGCCTGCCCTACGACACGCAAAGCGGTTGGGGCGAGTAGGCGGCAACGACACAGGGGGACGACCGATGGCGAAGTACTGGAAGCGCATCGTGCTCGCGGGAATCGCCGCCGAGCTGCTCTACGCGGTCTACATCTACTATATCGCCCCCTCGACCCAGGTCGCCTACCAGCCGGAGGGCTTCGCCGCGGTGTTCGCGCTGTTCGTGATCGGCGGGCTGTGGGCCGGGCGCGGGATACGCGACACGAGCCGCTTGCTCGCGGGCGTGCTCGTCGGCCTGGTCGGCACCGCGTTCTACTACGTGCTGCAGATCCCGGACATTCTCGCCGGCGAGCAGACCTACCCCGCGATCGCCTTGCTCAATCACGGCCTCAAGCTCGCCGGCGGCGCGCTCGGCGCGGCGTTCGGCGCGTTACCCGTGCTCCGCAAAGGCTAGCCGCTTGGCCGGGCCGACCGTCCGACCCGCGCGACCGGGCGATGCCGCGGCGCTCGCACGGCTGATCGGCCAGCTCGGCTACCCGACGTCCGCAGCCGAGGCGGCCGAGCGGCTGGCGGCAATGGCGGCCGAGGGTCGCGCAGTGCTCGTCGCCGAGCTCGACGGCGCGGTGGTCGGCTGCCTCAGCACCTCGGTGATGCGCGTGCTGCACCGGCCCGCACTGGTCGGCCGCATCTCGATGATGGTGGTCGACGAGGCGCTGCGCAGCCGCGGAATCGGCGCCGCGCTGGTGCGCGCGGCCGAGCAGGCGCTGGCAGCCCAGGGCTGCTACATGATCGAGGTCACCAGCCACATGCGCCGCATCGAGGCGCACCGGTTCTACGAACGGCTGGGCTACGCGAAGACCAGCGTGCGGCTGGCGAAGACGTTCTAGGCTTTCTTCGTCAGCGCGCGAACCCCGCCCACGGCGAGCAGGACCGTC
>DATDLP010000437.1:0-16829 GCA_036519255.1 Croceibacterium sp. | reverse complement strand
AGGGCACCATGCCGATCCAGCTCGCGGGCAACATCAAGCATGGCGGGCTTTACGAGACCGCGTTCGGCATCACCCTGCGCGAGCTGATCTACGACATCGGCGGCGGCACGGAGAGCGGTCGCCCGGTCAAGGCGGTCCAGGTCGGTGGCCCTCTGGGAGCGTACATCCACCCCGACCAGTTCGACATCAAGTTCGACTACGAGGAATACAGCGCCGCCGACGCGCTGATCGGCCACGGCGGCATCACCGTGTTCGACGACACCGCCGACATGGGCGCGATGGCGCGCTTCGCGATGGAATTCTGCGCGGCCGAGAGCTGCGGCAAATGCACCCCGTGCCGCATCGGCTCGGTCCGCGGGGTCGAGTTGATCGACCGCATCCGCGCCGGCGGGCGCAAGGCCGATGCGGTCGAGGCGCTGCCGGTCATGCACAACGCGTCCAAGGCCGGCCGCCTGCCCGAGCAGGAGATCGGTCTGCTGACCGACTTGTGCGAGACGATGAAGTTCGGCTCGCTCTGCGCGCTCGGCGGGTTCACGCCCTACCCCGTGATGAGCGCGCTCAAGCACTGGCCCGAGGACTTCATGCCGCGCGAAACCGCCAAGGTGCCTGAACGGAACGACGCCTGATGATCCTCGGCGTGGTCCTCGCCGGTGGCCAGTCCACTCGCTTCGGCAGCGACAAGGCGCTGGCCGAGCTCGGCGGGCACACGCTGCTCAACCGCGCCTACGACACGCTGACCGGGTTCTGCGAGCTGGTGGTGGTCGCGGGGCGCGACAAGGGCCCCGGGCATTGCATCCCCGACTGGCCGCATCCCGACATGGGCCCGCTCGCCGGGATCGCCGCCGGGTTGCACCTCGCGCGCGACGAAGGCTACGACAGCGTGCTGACGCTGGGCGTCGACTCGGTCGGCCTGCCCGACGACCTGCTCGAGCTGCTCGGCCCCGCCCCGGCTTACCTCGAGACACAGCCCGTGGTCGGCCACTGGCCCGCGGGTGCCGTTGACGCGATCGAAACGTTGCTTCTGGCAGAAGGAAAGCACTCGATGCTTGCGTTCGCCGAGGCCATCGGCGCGAGAGCCGTGAAAATCGGCGCTGAACCTGCTAATATCAACACACCGGCAGACCTGACCGCCGCGGAGAAGAACCATGGGATTTGAACGCCAGGCAGACTTCGGCACCCCCGAGGTCCAGTCCGGAGAGATGGTCAGCCTGACCATCGACGGGCGCGACGTGTCGGTGCCCAAGGGCACCAGCGTGATGCGCGCTGCGGCCGAGATCGGCGGCTCGATCCCCAAGCTCTGCGCGACCGACAACATGGCGGCGTTCGGCTCGTGCCGGCTGTGCCTGGTCGAGATTGAAGGCGCGCGCGGCACCCCCGCGAGCTGCACCACCCCGGTCGCTCCGGGGATGAAGGTCAAGACCCAGACCCCGCGGCTCGAGAAGCTGCGCAAGGGGGTGATGGAGCTGTACATCTCGGATCACCCGCTCGACTGCCTGACCTGTTCGGCGAACAACGACTGCGAGCTGCAGGACCAGGCCGCCGCGGTGGGCCTGCGCGACGTGCGCTATGGCTACGAGGGCGACAACCACCTCGGGCTCAGGACCGACACCTCGAACCCCTACTTCGACTTCGATCCCTCGAAGTGCATCGTCTGCAGCCGCTGTGTGCGCGCGTGCGACGAGGTGCAGGGCACCTTCGCGCTGACGATCGACGGGCGCGGCTTCGCCTCGAAGGTCAGCGCCGGCCAGGCGGCCGACAACTTCCTCGGCTCCGAATGCGTGAGCTGCGGCGCGTGCGTGCAGGCCTGCCCGACCGCAACGCTGCAGGAGAAGTCGGTCAAGGCGATCGGCAAGCCCGAGCGTTCGGTGGTCACCACGTGCGCCTATTGCGGCGTCGGCTGCACCTTCCGCGCCGAGATGCGCGGCGAGCAGCTCGTGCGCATGGTGCCGTGGAAGGACGGCAAGGCCAACCGCGGGCACTCGTGCGTCAAGGGCCGCTTCGCCTACGGCTATGCGAACCACAAGGACCGCATCCTCAATCCGATGATCCGCGAGAGCATCGATCAGCCGTGGCGCGAGGTCAGCTGGGACGAGGCGATCAGCTACACCGCGAACAAGATCAACGACCTCAAGGCGAAGCACGGCGCACGCGCGCTCGGCGGCATCACCTCATCGCGCTGCACCAACGAGGAGACCTTCCTCGTGCAGAAGCTGATCCGCGCGACCTTCGGCTCGAACAACACCGATACCTGTGCCCGCGTCTGCCACTCGCCGACCGGCTACGGCCTCAAGACCACCTTCGGCACCAGCGCCGGCACGCAGGACTTCGACTCGGTCATGGACGCCGACGTCATCATGGTCATCGGTGCCAACCCGACCGACGCCCACCCGGTGTTCGCCAGCCGCATGAAGCGCCGGCTGCGGCAAGGCGCCAAGCTGATCGTGGTCGACCCGCGCCGGATCGACCTCGTCCGCAGCCCGCACATCGAGGCCCAGCAGCACCTGCCGCTGCGCCCGGGCACCAACGTCGCGGTGATGACCAGCCTCGCGCACGTGATCGTCACCGAGGGCCTCGCCGACGAGAAGTTCATCCGCGAGCGCTGCGACTGGGACGAATACCAGGACTGGGCGCAGTTCGTGTCCGACGAGCGGCACAGCCCCGAGTTCCTCGAAGCCGTCACCGGCGTCCCGGCGCAGGACCTGCGCGAAGCCGCGCGGCTCTATGCCACCGGCGGCAACGGCGCGATCTACTACGGACTCGGCGTCACCGAGCACTCGCAGGGCAGCTCGACCGTCATGGCGATCGCCAACCTCGCGATGTGCACGGGCAACATCGGCCGCCGCGGCGTCGGCGTGAACCCGCTGCGCGGGCAGAACAACGTGCAGGGCTCGTGCGACATGGGCTCGTTCCCGCACGAGCTGCCCGGCTACCGCCACATCTCCGACGTCGCGGTGCGCCAGCTGTTCGAGAACGACTGGGGCGTCACGCTCGACCCCGAGCCCGGCCTGCGCATCCCCAACATGTTCGACGCCGCGATCGATGGCACCTTCAAGGTGCTCTACGTGCAGGGCGAGGACATCCTCCAGTCCGACCCGAACACCAAGCACGTCTCGGCCGGGCTCGAGGCGATGGAGCTGGTCATCGTGCACGACCTGTTCCTCAACGAGACCGCGAACTACGCGCACGTGTTCCTGCCGGGCAGCACCTTCCTCGAGAAGGACGGCACGTTCACCAACGCCGAGCGCCGCATCCAGCCGGTGCGCAAGGTGATGGACCCGGCCAACGGCTACGCCGACTGGGAGATCACCCAGCTGCTCGCCAACGCGCTCGGCGCGAACTGGAGCTACACCCACCCGAGCCAGATCGTCGACGAGATCGCCCGCCTGACGCCGAGCTTCGCCGGCCTCAGCTGGGACGACCTCTTGGTGCGCGGCTCGGTCCAGTGGCC
Organism: Croceibacterium sp.; assembly: GCA_036519255.1. Lineage (GTDB taxonomy): Bacteria > Pseudomonadota > Alphaproteobacteria > Sphingomonadales > Sphingomonadaceae > Croceibacterium_A. The sequence goes on along the minus strand of DATDLP010000437.1, from coordinate 13,381 downwards.
GGTCAACGAGAAGCACCCCGACGGCTCGCCGATCATGCACGTCGAGGGTTTTGCCAGCGGCAAGGGCAAGTTCGTCGTCACAGAGTACATCCCGACCGACGAGAAGACCGGCCCGCGCTTCCCGCTGCTGCTGACCACCGGGCGCATCCTCAGCCAGTACAACGTCGGCGCGCAGACCCGCCGCACCGGCAACGTCGCCTGGCACCCCGAGGACCTGCTCGAGATGCACCCGACCGACGCCGACAACCGCGGCCTCAAGTCCGGCGACTGGGCGCGGCTCGCCAGCCGCACCGGCGAGACCACGCTCAAGGTGCTGGTCACCGACCGCGTCGCCCCGGGCGTGGTCTACACTACCTTCCACCACCCGGCGACGCAGGCCAACGTGGTCACCACCGAGTTCTCCGACTGGGCGACCAACTGCCCCGAGTACAAAGTCACCGCGGTGCAGATCATGCCCTCGAACGGCCCGAGCGAGTGGCAGCAGGACTACACCGAGCTGTCCGAGCGCTCGCGCCGCATCGCGGTCGAGGCGGAGCCGGCCGAATGAGCGCCGGACACGTCAGCACCACGCTTGCTACGCTGCACCGAATGGCCAACGACATCGCCCGCAACCTCGCGGCGATGGGCCACGACAAGGCGGTGCTGGCGACGGCCGACCACATCGACCACTTCTGGGACCCGCGGATGAAGGCGGCGATCTTCGCCGACGATCTCTCCGCACTGCTGCCGATCGCCCGCGAAGCGATCCAGCACCTCGCCGGCGGCGCCCACCCGGAGCCGCAGACGCGTGCGACCGAGTTCAACGCGGTCGACGAGGTGGGGCATTCGGACGCGGGCTAAACCCTCTCCCCGGAAGGAGAGGGGGCTTTGAGCGACCCTCTCGAAATCCATCCCGACGGCACGTGTCGCGCTGTAGCGCGCGAATGGGTGCCCGAAGCACCGGTCGCGCTCGAGTTCAACGGCCTCAGTTATGCCGTGATGATGGCTACACCGGCCGACCTCGAAGACTTCGCGCTCGGGTTCGCGCTGACCGAGGGGCTGGCCAAGTCGCGCTACGACCTGACCGACATTGCCGTGGCCGGGGTTGAACACGGCTGGATCGTCCGCGCAGCGCTCGTGGGCCTCGGCATTGAACAGCTCACCGACCGCGTCCGCACCCGGGTCGCGGAGAGCAGCTGCGGGTTGTGCGGGATCGATAACCTCGAAGCCGTCGCCCGTCCGCTGCCGCCGGTCCCGGTGCACGAACCGCTCGCCGAAGCCGCGATCTTCGCTGCGCTCGCCGCCTTGCGCGAGCACCAGCCGCTCGGCCGCGCGACCGGCGCCGCGCACGCCGCCGCGTTCGCCTCACCCGATGGCACGATCCTCCACGCGCGCGAGGATGTCGGCCGTCACAACGCGCTCGACAAGCTGGTGGGTGCTCTCGCCGCCGTCGGGCAGGATCCCACCGCGGGCTTCGTCCTCTCGACCGCGCGTTGCTCCTACGAGATCGTCGAAAAGGCCGTCCGCGCCGGCGCGACGCGGCTCGTCACCGTTTCGCTGCCGACCAGCATGGCCGTCGCCCGGGCGAAGGCAGCTGGGCTGAGCTTGTGGTCGCTGGCCCGCGATGACAGCGTGCTGTCGGTGAACGATGGAGCGGGATGACTGCCATGGGGAAGGCAGACCTATGGCTCCAGCTGAACCCATACGGTCGGCACGCTGTATTTAGCTGCCCAGCTTACAGCTGCTGCCAACGCGGCTTCGAGCGACAGGTCATCCTCGGGAAGTGAGGCGTAGCCTACCCATTCTCCCGTTTGCTTCCATGAACCGCCGGATCCGTAGAATTTTTCATCGTTGGCCTCGATGATTAGCCATCGACCCTCATCGCCCACATCTGGCATCACCTTTCCGGGCGCGAGATAAACGACCTCAGTCACGCGCGACATCCTGACCTCTCGTCGGGATGTCCGCAACGGCTGGGTGCGGAGCTAGGGACCACTACCTCCACTTCGGTAGTGGAGAGGTCATCCCGCCGCCCCCCTCGCTCACTGGGTCGGCTGCGGGTTCGCGATCAGCGGGAAGTTGCCCTCGTAAGGCGGCCAGTTGGGCAGCGGCAGGTCGGGCGCCGCGTAGAACATCGCCGCGTGCACACTGCGGATCTTCCCTCCGTCGATCCCGAACACCTCCATGAAATGGTTGCGCCGCCGCGCGTCGCCCGGCTGGCGGATGAAGATCGCCGACATGACGACCACCTGAGCCTCCTCGTCGATCAACAGGTAGCGCCGCGCGGCGACCAGCGCGACCGCCAGGCTCCGGTAGCCCGAAGTGCAGTCGCCGAGGCCCTCGAACCCGTCGCTCGGGTCGCCCGAGCGGATCGGCCGGCCGGTGACCTCGAAGCCGTTCTCGAACCGGCCGCACCCGCCGTGCGCGAGCACCGAGCGGCCGTTGCCCGCCGCGAGGCCGTCGAAGTAGGTGTTCACGATCCGCACCAGCGTATCGCGCGGCAGGCGCTCGGCAGGGGCAACCACACGCTCGGGCGGCGGGCTGGCGATCAGCTTGTCGACGTCGAACAGCACCTCGCTGCCCACGCCGGAGATCCCCGGGTCGCCCTTGTGCGCGATGTGCCATTCGCCCTCGGTGATCGCACCGTTCTCGACGCGCAGCCGCAGCGAAGCGACCGCAGGCTGCCCGCCGTCGGTGACCACGCCGAAGAATGCCGCGTTGCCGGTCACCGGGTCGAAGTAGCGCCGCTGCACTGGGCCGACCGCGGTCACTGTCTGCCAAGCGCCCTGGCCAGCGGGCGTCAGCACCGAATTCTGCGTCTGCCGGAAGCCGATCGCCAGCGGCGCGCGCGCTGGGTCCCTGGCGACAACCGCGTCGAGGAACTGGCTCAGCGTCGCGTCAAGGCATACGCGATCACACGAGGCGGCGGGCTGCTGCGCCCAGGCGGCGCTCCCCGGCAGCGCGAGCAGCAGGCTCGCGGCAAACAGCAATGATCTCATCGATCCCCCCTTTGTTGAGCAACTAGCCCGAGAACGAACTCATCAAGCGAAAGCCTCGCCCGTTGAAGAAGTATGACCGCACCTCGCTCTTCCTCGGGTCCTGGAAGTTGCGGACGCTAAGCATCGCACCGCTGGAATTGCAGCGCACGACCACGGCCGATTGATCTCCGAACGAGGCGACCGCCTCGTTGACCGGTTTCAGGTCTTCCTCGGACGCGACGAACTGATTGAACACGAACTCGCCGATCCGGAAGCCTGCCCCCACGCTCCAGCGCACGAGGACGATCCCCCCTCCAGTGCACTGGAGAATCGTCTCGTGGCGAGCTGTTGCCGGATTGAGAAACTCCGGAAAGCTGGCCGGCGGACCGACCACCAGATCCTGTGCCAGCAAGAGAGACAGTGCCGCTTGCAGGATCATCGCGGTATCTCCTCCGCCACCGCCGACATCACTCCGACGCCCCGACCGCCGACGACGCCCGCCAGATGTTGATCCCCGCGTCGCTCGCGAGCGCGTCGATCCGCGCCAGCTCGTCCTCGCCGAAGTCGAGCCCGCGCAGCGCGGACAGCGAATCCTCGAGCTGCGCCACAGTTCGCGCGCCGATCAGCGCCGAGGTCACTCGCGAGTCGCGCAGCGCCCACGCGATCGCCATCTGCGCCAAAGTCTGCCCGCGCTGCCGCGCGATTTCGTGCAACCCGCGGATCTGTGCGAGGTTCTCGGGCGTGAGCGCCGCCTTGGGGAAATAGCGCCCGCGCACCGCGCGCGCGTCCTCGGGAATACCGGCCAGGTACTTGTCGGTCAGCATGCCCTGCGCGAGCGGCGAGAACGCGATGCAGCCGGTGCCGAGCTCGTCGAGCGTGTCGAGCAGCCCGCCTTCGATCCACCGGTTGAGCAGCGAGTACGACGGCTGGTGGATCAGCAGCGGCACGCCTTCGCTCCTGAGGATCGCGTGCGCCTCGCGCGTCAGCGCGGGCGAGTAGGACGAGATGCCGACGTACAGCGCCTTGCCCTGCCGGTGCGCCTGGACCAGCGCGCCCATCGTCTCCTCGAGCGGAGTGCCCGGGTCGACCCGGTGCGAATAGAACACGTCGACATAGTCGAGGCCCATGCGCCTGAGGCTCTGGTCGAGGCTGGCGAGCAGGTATTTGCGCGATCCGCCGTCGCCGTATGGGCCGGGCCACATGTCGTATCCGGCCTTGGTCGAGACGATCAGCTCGTCGCGGAACGGCCGGAAGTCCTGCGCCATCCAGCGGCCGAAGTTCTCCTCGGCCGAGCCGTACGGCGGGCCGTAGTTGTTCGCGAGGTCGAAGTGGGTCACGCCGAGGTCGAACGCCCGGCGCAGGATCGCGCGGCCAATTTCGAAGTCGTCGACGCCGCCGAAGTTCTGCCACAGCCCGAGCGAGACCAGCGGCAAGGCGAGCCCGCTACGCCCGCAGCGCCGGTAGGGCATGCGCCCGTCGTAGCGGTCGGGATCGGGCACGTGCTGTTCGAGGATCATCGGCTCTCCCTTTCTCCGGCCCCGCATCCTGTCGCGCGAACCGACCTTATCGGCTCAGCAGATACACCGCATACTCCGCCCGCCAGTTGGCCCCCAGCGCGCTCAGCTCGGTCTCGCCGCTGAAGAACCAGCTCCGCTCGATCGCCACGCCCTTTTCGCGCAGCAGCTGGAGGAAGTCGGTCACCGTCACGTGGTGGATGTTCTGCGTCTCGTACCAGCTCACCGGCAGGTGCCGCGTCACCGGCATGCGGCCATTCCACAGCAGCGAGGCGCGCATCCGCCAGTGGGCGAAGTTGGGGAAGCTGACGAACGCCTTGCGGCCGATCCGCAGCAGCTCGTCGAGCATCAGGTCGGGCCGCTCGGCGGTCTGCAGCGTCTGGCTCAGCACCGCGTAGTCGAACGCCCCGTCGGGGTAGTCGGCGAGGTCGCGGTTGGCGTCGCCCTGGATCGCCGAGAGCCCGCGCGCGACGCATTTCTCGACCGCCTCGGGGTCGATCTCCATCCCGCGTGCATCGACCTGCTGCTCGTCGCGCAGCACCGCCATGAGCTCGCCCTCGCCGCAGCCGACGTCGAGCACGCGGCTGCCGGCGGGGACGTGGCGGGCGATCACCGCGAGGTCGGGGCGCAAGGTGCTCACACGAAGCCCTTCGCGTCACTGCGAACCATGACGCGTTCGGGGTCGGGGTACTGCGCGAAGCCGGCCTTGGCATAGAGCGGCTGCGCATCCTTGGTGAACAGCAGCCAGCGGCGCAGGCCCTGCAACCGCGGGTGGGCCTTGAGATGGGCGAGCATGACGCTCGCGATCCCGTGCCCGCGATGGTTCTCGAGAACGTAGACGTCGGCCAGATAGGCGAACGTCGTGAAGTCGCTGATGATTCGCGCGAAGGCGATCTGCCGCCCGTCGTGCAGCACCGCGATGCACAAGCTGTTGGCGATCGCCTGCGCGACCGTCTCTAGGGCGATCCCCGGCGACCAGTAGCTGCGCGTCAGATAGGCATGCGCGGCCGCCGGATCGATCCGCGCCGGATCGTCGGTCAGCTCGTAGCCGGGCGGCAGCGCGCTCACCGGTTGAGGAACCCGGCGACGACGCGATCGAGCGCCGGGACGTCGAGCAGGAAGCTGTCGTGGCCGTAGGGCGCTGAGAGCTCGACGAAGCTGACCGGCGCCGCGGTGGCGTTGAGCGCGTGGACCACCGCGCGCGATTCGGCGGTCGGGTAGAGCCAGTCGGTGTCGAAGCTGACCACGCAAAACCGCGCCGGGGTGCCGGCGAAGGCGTCGGCCAGCCGCCCGCCGTGCTCCTCCGCGAGGTCGAAGTAGTCCATCGCCCGGGTGATGTAGAGGTACGAGTTGGCGTCGAACCGGTCGGTGAAGCTGAGGCCCTGATGCCTGAGGTAGCTCTCGACCTGGAAATCGGCATCGAACCCGAAGCTCTTCGCCCCCTTTGATCCATCTGGGCGATCCTGCAGCCGGCGGCCGAACTTGCCGGTCAGCCCGGCTTCGCTGAGATAAGTGATGTGCGCCGCCATGCGCGCCACCGCGAGGCCCTTCTCGGGGCCCTTGCCGCGACCGTAGTAGTCGCCTTCGCGCCAGTTCGGATCGGCCATGACCGCCTGCCGGCCGACCTCGTGGAACGCGATGTTCTGCGCCGAGTGCCGCGCCGAGGTGGCGATCGCCAGCACGCGCGCGGCGCGGTCGGGGAAGTTGGCCGCGAGGCTCAGCGCCTGCATCCCGCCCATCGAGCCGCCGACCACCGCATGCAGCTGGCCGATCCCGAGCGCGTCGAGCAGCGCGACTTGCGCGCGGACCATGTCCCGGATCGTGATCACCGGGAAGCGCATGCCGAAAGGCTGGCCGTCGGCGTCGGCACTCGCGGGACCGGTCGAGCCCATGCAGCTGCCGATCACGTTGGCGCAGATCACGTGGAAACGGTCGGTATCGATCGGCTTGCCCGGGCCGACCATGCGCGCCCACCAGCCGGGCTTGCGGGTGATCGGGTGCGGGCTTGCGAGATGCTGGTCGCCGGTCAGCGCGTGATGCACGAGGATCGCGTTCGACTTGTCCGCCGCCAACTCGCCGTAGGTCTCGTAGGCCACGGTCACGCGCTCGAGCCGCTGCCCGCTGTCGAGCGGCAGCGCCTGGGCGAGCACGAGGCTGCTGCTGGTCGAGGCGGGAAGCGTGGCCATAAGGTCGCGCGGGACTTGGGATAGCCCAAGCAGGCTGTCAATTGCCGCGGCATGCGGTTATGCGCGCGCCGGTGACGGACAGCCCCCCGACAGCGCAGCCCCCCGAGACGCCGCAAGTGAAGCCGTGGATCGCGGCGATCCACGCTTACGTGCCGGGCAAGAGCAAGGCCGCCGACGGCCGGCCGCTGGCCAAGCTCTCGGCCAACGAGAACCCACTCGGCACCAGCGAAGCCGCGCTCGCGGCGCGCGCAGCTGCGGTCAAGCCCTCGCTCTACCCCGACCCGGACAGCACCGCGTTGCGCGCCGCGCTCGGGCGCCTGCACGGGATCGACCCGGTGCGGATCGTGTGCGGCACCGGCTCGGGCGAGCTGCTGGCGGTTGCCGCGAGCGCCTTCGCCGGGCCCGGCGACGAGGTGCTCACCGTCCGCTACGGCTTCTCGCTGTACGAGATCGTCACGCGCCGCTGCGGCGCGACCCCGGTCGAGGTGGCCGATGCAGACTACGGCACCGACGTCGACGCGCTGCTCGCCGCGGTGACCGAGCGGACGCGGATCGTGTTCCTCGCCAATCCTAACAACCCCACCGGCAGCTTCCTGCCGCGCGCCGAGCTTGCCCGGCTGCACGCCGGCCTGCCCGGCAACGTACTGCTGGTGCTCGACCAGGCCTACGCCGAGTACGTCGCCCCCGAAGACGACGATGGCTCGCTCGAGCTGGCGGCGGCGTACGCCAACGTGCTCGTCACGCGAACGTTCTCCAAGGCCTACGGTCTCGCCGGCGAGCGCGTCGGCTGGGCGACCGGCGCGCCCGAACTGATCGAGGTGCTCAACCGTCTGCGCGGCCCGTTCAATCTCAACAACGGCGCGCAAGCCGTCTGCACCGCCGCGGTGCACGACCAGGAGTTCGTGACCCGCTCGCGCGAGCACACCACGGCCGAACGCGCACGGTTCGTCGCGGCAATCGAAGCGCTCGGAAATCGTGGCTTGCGTGTGCTGCCGAGCGAGGCCAACTTCGTGCTCGTGCTGTTCGAGGGGGGACTGACCGCGAAGGCCGCGCTGAACGGCCTGGCCGAGGCCGGCTACGCCGTGCGTCACCTGCCGGGGCAGGGCCTGCCGCACGGGCTGCGCATCACGATCGGAACGCGCGAGCAGATGGACGCGATCGCCGACGCCCTGCGCGCCATGGCGGAGTTGGCGCGATGAGCTTCGAGCGTGTGGCGATCATCGGGCTCGGGCTGCTCGGCGGCTCGATCGGGCTAGCGGTACGCCAGCACCTGCCCCACATCATCACAGTCGGCTACGACAGCGACCCGCAGGTGCGCCTGCGCGCGGCCGAACGCGGGCTGGCCCAGACGATCAGCGAAACCGCCGTCGAGGCGGTGACCGGGGCCGATCTGGTGATTCTCTGCGTGCCCGTGGGGGCGATGGAGGAAGCCGGGCGCGAAATCGTCGATGCGCTGGCGCCCGGTGCGCTGGTGAGCGACGTCGGCTCGTCGAAGCAGACCGTCAGCGACGCGCTCGCGCAGTCGCTGCCTGGCCACTGCGTGATCCCGGCGCACCCGGTCGCGGGCACCGAGGACAGCGGGCCCGACGCCGGCTTCGCCTCGCTGTTCCACCATCGCTGGTGCATCGTCACCCCGCCAGAGGGCGCCGATCCGGCCAAGGTCGCGGCGCTGGTCGAGTTCTGGGAGTCGCTGGGGGCGATGGTCGACACGATGGACGTCGAGCACCACGACCTCGTGCTCGCGGTGACGAGCCACATCCCGCACCTGATCGCCTACACCATCGTCGGCACCGCATCGGACCTCGAGAACGTCACCCGCAGCGAGGTGATCAAATATTCGGCCGGCGGGTTCCGCGACTTCACCCGCATCGCCGCGTCGGACCCGACGATGTGGCGCGACGTGTTTCTGCACAACCGCGACGCGGTGCTCGAGATGCTCGACCGCTTCCTGACCGACCTCGCGCTGATGCGCGAGGCGATCCGCTCGCGCGATGGCGAGACGATGTTCGACGTGTTCAGCCGCACGCGCTCGATCCGCCGCTCGATCGTTGCGCTCGGCCAGGACGATGCGCGGCCCGACTTCGGCCGCAAGCACAACGGGGACTGAGCACGGTCGCGGCCGGAAGCACCGGATCCCGAGAGATTTCGCCGTCCTGCTCGTTCTTTTTATGTTCCACAATGGTGAATGAGCCGACTCTGAGCATTCGCGATTCATCGCGTCGCCCGCGAGAGCCTGCCTGTGCATCGCTCGCGTAATTTTCGACTACGTTCGGGATAGAACATTCTATTTTCTCGCGCGGGCGATTGCGTCGCTCCTCGCGGCTCAAATCTTTGAAATCAAATCTGAAAAAAGGCGACGGCAACGATGGGATTTGTCGCTTGTCGCCCTCGCGCCCGCACGCCACTCGGTGCATCGGAGTCGATCCGCTGGAACGGCGCGTCAGGCGGCGGCTGGCGCCGGGGTTGCGGGCTCAGGGAACAGCCAGTCGCCGGTCAGCGGCGCCACGACCGGCATCGTCTCGACCTGGCAGGTCTTACCGAGGCCCTTGACCACACGCTGGACTTGCTTGGCGATCTTCTTCTTCTCTCCCTTCGACACGTTGTCGCCCAGATCGAGCGTGCTGTAGGCCGTCGCGCTGCAGCCACGCCAGGCGGCGGTGATGGTGACCGAGGGGCCGTTGCGCTCGGCGCTGATCACGAGATTGCCCGTGGTATAGCCGGCCTCGCACTGGGTCTCGGTGCACGGATCGTCGCCCTGCCACAGCTCGCGGGCAAGATGCCACCGGTCGGGCGCGCGGCCGTACAGGTCCTCGGGCTTGGCGATGTCGACTTCGCTCGAAGGCACCTCGACGATCCGCTGCGCGCCAGCCGGCACGGCGGTGGCCAAGGTTGCGGCAATCAGCCAGTTTAGGCGCATGGCACCAAGCCCCCGTTCGAGGCGCAAGATAGGCCACGCGCGTCCCCCGCTGTCTCTCGGGAGGATTCCCTAGCTTGCCGGAGCGCGGTCCGGCTCGCGCAGTCAGTTCAACCCCCGCCCGAAGGTATAGGTCAGCGCTGCACCGAACGAAAACTGGTCGCGCGAACCAAGTGTCCGCACGATCGGCGAATCCGCGGCATCGCCCGTCAGCCGGTCGTACTTCGCATAGGTCGATATCCCCCAATTCTCCGAAAACTGGGTCAGGAACGACGCCGTGGCTCCGTAAGCTTGGATTCCGCCCCCGGCATCGAACGCCGGCAGACCGCTGGGCGCGGAATCGGCCGGGGCGACGCTGAACCAAGCGTCCTGGTACGTGTCGTCGCTCCAGGTAATCCGCGGACCGATCGAGAACAGCCATTTGTCGCGGTCGCGGAAAATCAGGTCCGCGCCGGCGTTGCCGATCCAGCCCTCGTGGCCGGTCAATCCCTTGCGGAGTTCGCCGCGAAGGCGGAACCGGTCGCCCAGCTCGTATTTGACCACGCCGCCGAGCTCGATGCTGAAGTCGACCTCGGGCAAGGCCGCGCCGACATCCTCGGCAGTCCGCGCGTCCTCGAAATTGCCGACGGGACCGAAGGCGAAGCCGTTGGTGTTGATGATCTCGATGCCGAATCCGTCGTCGGGCGCCTCGAACTTGAATGGCGTGTCGCCCCGCACCCGGTCGAAATTGGGCATTACGCTGGGCTGGAGGTCCTCGGCGCCGGGGTAGCGCGGAGTCCACTGGGCACCGGCCGCCACGCGATAGCGATACGGCTCCTTGGCTTCGGGCGGAGAGTCCTGCGCGGCGGCGGGACAGGCGAGGACAAACGCGCCGGCACTGGCGACAAGCGCGGCGCGGCGGCGAAATTTGGCAAGTGTCAGACCCGTGGCTCCCGGTTTTCATGACCCGGCCAGGCGCCGGGCTTGCGACTAACTACCGCCGGGTTGCCTTACGGTTCCACGGCGGGGATAGGTGCAGGCGATGAAACCGTTCCACCTGATCCTCGCCAACAACCTGCTGCAGAACGTGACCAACTTCACGGTCTGGTTCGCGCTGGTGTTCTGGGCCTTTCTCGAGACGCGCTCGGTGTTCGTCACCGGCGCGGTCGGCGGGATCTTCATGGTCATGACCGCGGGCTGCGCGATCTGGTTCGGCAGCCTGGTGGACCACCACCGCAAGAAGCGCGTGATGCTGGCCTCGAGCGCGGTCTCGTTCGTGCTCTACGGCGTATCGCTGCTGGCCGACGCGTGGATTCCCGACGCGGCGATGGCGCAGGTCGCCGGGGTCGAGCTGTGGCTGTTCATCGTGCTCATCATGAGTGGCGTGATCGCCGGCAACGTGCGGATGATCGCGCTGCCGACGCTGGTCACGGCGCTGATCGAGGAGGACCGGCGCGACAAGGCCAACGGGCTGGTCGGCATGGTCAACGGGATCGGCTTCGTGCTCACCTCGGCGGTAAGCGGCTTCCTCGTCGCGTGGGGTGGGATGCAGGCGACGCTCGGCTTCGCGATGGTGCTGACCGGGGCGGCGTTCGTGCACCTGCTGACCGTGCGGCTCGACGAGCCCGCGCCCCATTCCGAGGAGTCGGGCGCGCCCAAGGAGGTCGACCTGCGCGGCACGATCGCGGTGATCGCCGCGGTGCCGGGGCTGTTCGCGCTGATCCTGTTCGCCTCGTTCAACAACCTGCTCGGCGGCGTGTTCATGGCGCTGATGGACGCCTACGGCCTGTCGCTGCTCGAGGTCCAGGAGTGGGGCTTGCTGTGGGCCTTCGTCTCGTGCGGGTTCATCCTCGCCGGGCTGGTCATCGCCAGGACCGGGCTCGGGCCGAACCCGATCAGGACGTTGCTGATCGTCAACATGATCGTGTGGTCGGTCGCTTCGGTATTCACGCTGCAGTCGTCAGTGGTGATGCTGGCGATCGCCTGCTTCATCTGGCTGTTCCTCCACCCGTTCGCCGAGGCGGCCGAGCAGACCGCGCTGCAGAAGCTGGTGCCGTTCGAGCGCCAGGGGCGCGTGTTCGGCTTCGCCCAGTCGGTCGAGCAGGCGGCGGCGCCGCTGACTTCGTTCGTGGTCGGCCCGCTGACCCAGTTCGTGGTGATCCCTTTCATGAGCACCGGCGCGGGGGCGCAGGCGGTCGGCCACTGGTACGGCACCGGGCCCGAGCGCGGCATGGCGCTGATGTTCAGCCTGGCTGGAGTGATCGGGGTGATCGCCGCGGTGGTGGCGATCAACACGCGGCAATATCGGCTGCTTTCTGCCTCCTATGCGTCGGAGACTGCCACCGGCTAAAGCATCCGGCTGTCGTAGGCCCACTGCAGCAGCGCCTGCCGCTGCCGTGGGCGGCAGAACGGATCGCCGGGCTCGCAGTGGCGGCGGACTTGCGCCGCATGACGGCGAAACGCGCGCCACCGCGCGATCTGGCGCTGGTCCTCGCCCGGCAGGCGCCGGCCCGAGTAATAGCGGCAGTACCACTGGAACCAGCCGCGCGGATCGTCGGGATGAATCCAGCCTTTCGCCTGCCATTCGCGCAACGGCGCGCTTGCCTTCACGCCGAAATAGTTCAGCGCGCAGTCGGGACGCTCGGGAGCAAGCCTGGCGCGCGCGAACCAGCTCGCCGGAAACTCGCCGCGGCAGTCGGTCATGTACTTGCCGCAGAACACCCCGAGCTCGAGCATCTCGGCCGGCGTGAGTTCCGGCGCAAAGTCGGGGTCGAATTCGCCGCCCTCGGGGGCCGCGCGGAGGTAACGATAGCGCTGCTGCATCCGGTCGCTGACGATCACCTCGATCGCCATCGGCCGTTCAGTCAGCCCAATAGAGCGCGTTCGGGTTGTCGATGAGCAGCTTGCGCTGGAGCGCCTCGGTCGTCGCGATGCGCGGGATCATGTCGACCAGGTGGCCGTCGTCGGGCGTGTTGTCCTGCATGTTCGGGTGCGGCCAGTCGGTGCCCCAGATGCAGCGGTCGGGGTAATCGGCGACCAGCGGGGCGACCGCTTCGGCGAATGCGTTCCACGGGTCGCCGCTCGGGTCGAGCCGGTCGGGGCAGGTCGGCTTGAAGTGGATGTCGGGCCGGCTGCCGAGCAGCGCGCGGAAGGCGCGCATGTCGGCGCCGTCGGGGCCCTGGGTCACGTCGGGACGGCCCATGTGATCGATCACCAGCGGCACCGGGATCGCGTCCATGAAGGGGCGCAGCTCGGCGAGGATGTCGGCCTCGAAGTAGATCACCACGTGCCAGCCCTTCGGCAGGCGCCGCGAGACTTCGAGGAACTTGTCCTTCGGCGCGTCGTCGACCAGGCGCTTGAGGAAGTTGAAGCGAATGCCGCGCATGCCGCCGTCGTGGAGCCGCGCCAGCTCGTCCTCGGAGATTGCGGGATCGACCACTGCGACGCCGCGCGCCTTGCCGTTGGACCTGGCGATCGCCTCGAGAGTCGCCGCATTGTCGGTGCCGTGGCAGCTCGCCTGGACGATCACGTTCTTCGCGAAGCCGAGATGGTCACGCAGCGCGAACAGCATCTCGGGCCCGGCATCCTCGGGCAGGTACTTGGCCTTCGCGCTGAACGGGAACTGCGCCATCGGCCCGAACACGTGGCAATGCGCATCGACCGCGCCCGCCGGCGGAACGTAGCGCGGCTTCGACGGGTTCGGGTGCCAACTGACGATACGATCGGTCATTGTCTCTCCATGCTCTCTCCCCTTCAGGGGAGAGATACGAAGGCTTGGGCCCGCGAAGCGGGGCCTAGCCGAAGTTGAGAGGGGCATGTGCGGCGCGCGAT
>DATDLP010000436.1:0-4660 GCA_036519255.1 Croceibacterium sp. | reverse complement strand
CTCCCACTGCGACAACGGGCAATTCGGCGACTAAGCACCCGGGCCGTGCCGAGCCGCCCTGCGTTGTTTCGCTTCGCTCGCAATGCCGAGAAAGGGTGGCTGGATCACGCATCGAAACCAGCGAAGCAGATCGAGTCCGAGGCTCGTACGAACGAAAGGGGCCGCCCCGCAGGACGGCCCCCTCGTTGGTGCGGCGACGGCTCAGAAGCTGCCGCGCAGCCCCACCATGACCATCCGGCCGGGCTCGTAGTAGGTGAACGCGGCACCCGGGTACTGGAAGTACGCGCGCTGCGTCGACTTGGTGATGTTGATCACGTCGAGCGTCAGCGTGGGGTAGTAGCGGTTGTCGAACAGCTCGGCGAAGTCGAGCGAGCCCGAGAAATCGAGCTGGTCGTACGAGTCGCCGAACAGCGCGGCATTGGGGATGCCGTTCTGGTTGGCGCCGGCAGACTGCGAACCTTCGTTGTAGGTGTAGATGAGCCGCGCGGAGACTCCGCCGTTCTCGTAGTATCCGCCGAGGACGTAAGTCGTCGGGGCCACGCCGAGCGCGATCGCCGGCGCGCCGGCGCCTTCCCCCTTCTGGTCGATGATCGTCAGGTTCCCCTGAATGCCGAACCCACGCACGCCGAACGACTCGGTGGCGAAGTCGAGCGGCTGCACGGCCTGGAACTCGAGGCCGTTGACGATCAGCTTGCCGTCGGCGTTGACCTGCTGGGTCAGCACCACGGTAGCCTGGCTCGGCCCGCCGCGCGCGTTGATCGCGGACTGCTGGGTCGGCGTCAGCGTGTCATAAGTGACGCCGTAAGCGGCGAGGTCGCCGAACGGCACCGTGACGTTGCCGTTGACGGTGAAGCCGGTCACCGACTTGCGGAACGCCGCCACCGCGATCAGCCCCTCGCCCCCGGTGTAGTACTCCACGCCGAGGTCGATGTTGGTCGAGAGGAACGGATCGAGCGCCGGGTTGCCGACGGTGCCGGTGTCAGCCGACGGGCTCGAGAAGTTCAGGCCCGGCAACATGACGTTCGGGTTGGGCCGGGTCATCGTCTTCGAGACCGAGGCTCGGGCGACGAGATCGCCGACCTGGAACGCGCCGCTCGCGGACGGCAGCCAGTTCTCGTAGCTCGTATCGGTGTAGACGAAGTTGACGATGTTCGGATAGCACGAGCCGTCCGAGGCGAAGCCGTTGCCGTTGTTGCCCGGGCAGGCCGGCGATACCGCAGCGTTGCGCGGATCGGTGATCGTCACACGGCCGCCGATGGTCTGGTCGGTATGTACGTAGCGCACCCCCGCGTTCAGCCGCAGGGTCTTGTCGTCGTCGAACTCGACCGTGTGGTTGCCTTCGACGTACCCGGCCCAGACCTTTTCGCGGATGTAGCCGCCGTTGGCGCCGGTGTTCGACGAGCCGGCCTCGGGCGCCGCCTCGAGGTAGTGGTCGTAGTTCGACGCCGCCTTGAACCGGTCCCAGTCGACGGTGATGAAGCCGTAATCGGTGGGCGTGAGGTAGCTGGCAAGCTCGGCTTGCGGGATCAGCGAGCCGGCATAGTTGCGCGCCGGGAAGCCCGCGCTGTAGCCGGTGCCGTAGGCGGCGTAGCCGGGGAACCCGGCCGGGGTCGCCGTGCCCGGCTGGTCGATTCCGGTGCACGGAGGCTGGCGGTTCGGCCCGGGCAGCTCGAAGTTGGGCGCGTTGCCGCACACCGCGTTCTGCCAGTACTGGCTGTTGTCGAGCGCGGTGATCTGCCGCTCGGTGTCGTCCCAGGCGCCGCCGACCCGGATGTTGAGCGCCGGCATCACCTCGAACTGCAGGTTCGCGCGGCCGCCCTTGGTCTCGGTCTCGCGCAGCTCGGACTGGACGTTGAGGCGCCCGCCGTTCCAGCTGAAGTTCGCCGGATTGTTGAGGTCGACATTGGTGGTGAAAGTCGGGAAGGGGCTGTTGCCCTGGTTCTCGAGCTCCAGCGTCAATCCGCTGCTCGCCGGGGTGATGACCAGCACCGTCGGCGAATCGCGGCGGAACTCGGACTTCGTGTAGTTCGCCTGGACGTCGCCGGTGATCCAGTCGTTGATCGCGAAATCGAACCCGGGATTGACGCCCCAGAATTCGGTGTCCTCCTCGTAGGGCCGGAATTCGAGGAACATCTGCGCGTTGGCGAAGGTGCCGCCGGTGACCACGCACCCGTTGCCGCAATCGGTGCTGTCGAACGTCAGGCCGATCGGGATCGCGGCGCCGTTGCGCCCGACCCAGTTCATGTCGATCCGGTCCATGTCGTTCTTTTTGCGGCCATACATGCCGTCGATGTAGAAATGGAACGCGTCGCTCGGGCGGAATTCGACCGAGCCGATGAAGTTGTAGCGGTCGCGCGTGCCGAATTCGTAGGCCGGGCGCGCGAGGCGCGGGATCAGCCCGTTGTCGATCTGCTGGATCGTCGCGCCGGGGTTGAGCTGGAGCAGCAGGTCCTGGTTGATCACCTGGCCGGTCGTCAGCCCGTTGCCGGCGTTGGCCGGCACAGTGCCCGGAATCGTCCAGTTGCCGCCGCCGGTGGCGTTGCAGGTCGCGTTGTTGGCGCGGCATTGCGAGGCCGCGATCTGCGCCGCGGTCGGGGTGTTCTGCGCGCCGTTGGTGGTGCCGGCGATGCCGTTGGGGGTCGACAGGTTGGCATTGGTCCAGCCGATCGATTCGAACCCGTTGACCGCGAACTCGTTGCGCACGCCGGCCGCGCCCACGAGCACGCCGAAGGTCTCGGCCTCGTTGACCCAGCTGCCGAGCAGGTGGCCGCGATAGCCCCAGTCGTCGGCGTTGCTGCCTTTGGTACCCGCGAGGCTGTAGTTGACGCGCGTGCCGCTGTCGCCGGTGTCGAACGGGCGCGCGGAACGCAGGTTGACCACCCCCGCCGCACCGCCTTCGATCAGGTCCGCGGTCGGCGACTTGTGCACCGTCAGCTGGGTGAACAGCTCGGTCGGGAACAGGTCGAGGTCGACCTCGCGGTTGGTGTTCTGGCTGTCGGTGCGGCCGGTCGAGGCGATCGCGATCGGCGCGTTGTTGAGCAGCACGCGGGTGAAATTGGTGCCGAGGCCGCGGATCGCGACGTTGAGCCCGTCACCGCTGATTTCGCGGGTGATCGTCACGCCAGGGATGCGGTTGAGCGATTCGGCGATGTTGGTATCGGGGAACTTGCCGATGTCCTCGGCGAAGATCGTGTCGGTGAAGCCGACCGAATCGCGCTTGGCGTTGGCCGAGCTCTCGAGGCTGGCGCGATAGCCGGTAACGATGATCGCCTCCTCATCGTCTCCTTCGCGGTCCGGCGTGTTCTGGGCGAGGGCGGGCATCGCGCAGGTCGAGAGCATGATAGCGCTAACAAGCGCGGCTCTGCGACTGCGTGAAATATTCGCATAGCTCATAGCAATAATCCTCACCCGACAGGACCGATATTCGGCCGCTGCTTTACGCTATTCGGATTCAGCGCTTGGTAGCGCTCCCATCATTTTTACCCGCCAAATCGTTGTCCTTCAAGGGTGTGAGCGCTCCAACGGGCTATTTGTCAGACAAGTTGTGTCTAATAGGTCACGAAGCGCGATGGAGATCGTCGATCTGCGGTAGACGGCGATCGTTGCCACAGGCAGTGCGTCGCCCTAAGGCTCGCCCGGCGTGCGCCCGTAGCTCAGCAGGATAGAGCATCGGATTCCTAATCCGGGGGCCACAGGTTCGAATCCTGTCGGGCGCACCAGATGCCGGTCTAGCGGCCGGGCATCCGCACATGCGGTCCGATCGTGATGACCTCGGGCTCCGGCGCGCGGCACTCGTAGCTCTCGGCTTTCGCCGCATCGCCGCCTGTATAGTGCGGGTAGGCCGGGTGCGGGCACAGCGGCACCGCGGCGCTGCCGTTCGCGCGGCTTGCCAGCGGCCGCTCGGGCGCCTTGCCGTTTTCCACCCAGTCGACCAGCGGCCCCAGCAGATCGAAGCGGTCGTACGCGTTGCCGCCACCGCAGTGCATCATGCCGGGGACCATGTAGTATCGGCTCGCATCGGCGAACGCCGCGCCGTTGGTCGCCGCGGCGCGCTGCCACCAGTCCCAGCTGTCGTTGGCCGAGAACCACGGATCGCTCACTCCGTGATAGAACAGCACCTTGCCGCCGCGTCCGAGGAACGTGTCGAGGTCGGTCCAGACATTGGTGTCGGTCAGCCGCTGCGCCGCGTCGGCCTCGACCGCGCGCAGGCGGGCGGCGATGTCCATCGCCAGCGCGCGGCTGGCGGGTCCGAACACGCCCGGCGCGCCGGTCGGCAGGTAGCCGGGCAGGCCCGGGCCGGTGAACGCTATGCCGGTGTCGAAAGGGACGGGCACATAGATCGGATAGCCCGCGGCGTCCTTCGGCCCCGCAAAGGCCCGCTCGAGCGCGCCGACTTGCGCGCCGCTGAGGCAACCGTCGGCCCCCTCGGCGTCGCTCGGGACAGGCTTGTCGCCGGAGCATTGCAGCTCGACGGGCCGGAAGTAGCATTGCGCGACGTTCATGATCATCCCGTCGGCGCGCCCGTCGAGCGTGTCGCACTGCTTGAGCACGCCGTCGACGATCGTCTGGCGGTCGGCGGGCGAGAAGATCTGCTGGACGATCGGCAGCCCTTCCGCATCGCGCGGCGCGGCCTGGTTGAACTGCACGGCCGCCCACTCGA
>DATDLP010000435.1:0-2423 GCA_036519255.1 Croceibacterium sp. | reverse complement strand
ATCGACACGATGCGGGTGACTCGCTCCTTGCCTGCTTGCAGGGCCTTGTCCTCGAGCAGTTTGAGCCGTCAGTATCGGGCGGCGAGCATGGGCCGCGTGGCTTGAACTGATCGGCGAGTACGGGATGAGGCGGTGAGCACGGGCCGCGTGGCTTGAGCTGGTGGGCAGTACGACCGCGTGGCTCGGGCTGGTAGGTGAGTACGACCGCGTGGCTCGGGCTGGTAGGTGAGTACGGGCCGCATGGCTCGTCAGTATCGGGCGGCGAGCACGGGCCGCATGGCGCGAGCTGATCGGCGAGTACGACCGCGAGGTAGTTCTAAGCTGCCGGCGCCGGCTGCTCTGCCCGCCGGGTTAGGAACTTGGGCTTCACCTTCAGCACCACCGACGGCAGGAACGCGACGGTGGCGGCGCTGCTGGTGACCATGGTGAGCGCAACGAGCACTCCCAGGAGCACGTGGACCTTGAACAGCGAGAGCGCCAGGCAGAGGTAGCCGCCGGCCACGGCGCTGGCGACGTAGGCGATGGCTTTGCCGGACGTGCAAAGCGCCTGGGAGGTCGCTTGGCGCAGATCGCCGGTGCGCTGAAACTCTTCGCGCACGCGGAACAAAAAGTAGACAGCGTAGTCGGCGCCGATGCCGACGGCCATGGCCGAGATGGCCGAGGTGGCCATCGACAACATGATGCCCGTGCCGCCCATCAGCCCCAGGTTCACCAGCGCGGAGGTGGCGAGCGGCAGCAGAACCAGGAAACCGCCGATCAGCGAGCGCAACAGGATGGCGGTGATCACCACCACCAGCGCCGAGATCTGGATCAGGTTGACGGTCTTGCCGCGGACCATGGTTTCGTTGAGGGCGATGGCGTTGGTGACGCCGCCGCCGATCTTCGCGCTGGCGACGGTACCGGCGAAGAGGCGATCGGCTTCCGCCTGGGTGGCTACGGTCATCTCCTGCATCATGCGGAAGTCGTCGGTCTTGACGTAGGCGGTGATGACGGCGTTCTTGAACTTGTAGTCGACCAGCCGCGTCAGGTCCTCGGCGTCGCCCGACATGGAGTACAGCAGCAAGAGCTGCGCGGCGCCTTCGAGCGTGTCGGGTATCTTTTCCGACTTCGGATCGTTGTCGATCGCGCGGTTCATCTGCTTGAGCACGTCGACGATCGAAACGACCTTGCCGATGGGAATGCGCTGCTTTTGGATGAACTTCGCCAGCTGGTCCATGCTGGCCAGAACCTTGGGGTCCTTGATGGCGTCCTCGTGCTTGCCTTCGACCAAGACCTGAATCACGCGCGTTCCGGCGAGGCGCGAGTCGGCGAGGCGGAAGCCGCGCACCGGCGCGTTGGCCTCGAAGAACTGCTCTCCGAGGCTGTTGCCGACGTCGAGTTGGGTGGCACCGACGCCCGCGATCGCGATCAGCGCGAGCGAAACGTAGAGGATGGGCTTTTCTTTGCCGGCCAACACGATCTCGGCGAGCTTCTCGAGAATGGGATCGAAGAACTCTTTCTTCTGCTCGCGCTCCGTCTGTCGCTCCGACGGCGGTGACATCAGCATGCGGACGGCAGGGATGAAGGACATCTCGACCGCGAGCGCGGCGAGGATGCCGAACGCGGTGCACAAGCCGAAGTTCTTGATCGAAGGCAAACCGAAGGCTACGAGCGAGCCGAAGCTGAGCGATGCGATCGCGCCGGCGGCGAGCATCACGGCGCCGACCTTGACGGTGGCCTCGACCACCGCGATGCGGTTGTGCTCGGCCGCGCTCAGCTCGGGGTGTTCGGCCTTCGCTCGCGCGTATTCTTCGTAGAATCGCTTGAGAATCTGTACGGAGTGACCGGCGCCCACCGCGAGCAGCAAGATGGGGGTCATGATGTTCCACGGATCCATGGGGGCGCGAATCAGACCCATCAGACCGAGCGCCCAAATGACCCCCATCAGCGCCGTGACGAGCGGTACGATCATGCCCTGAAGGGTGCGGAACGCGCGGTAATGCAGGTACCCGATCATCGCCAGCGCGACGGCGAACAGCAGCGCTACGCGGCGGGTGTAGACGAGCAGCCAGTGCAGGACCGAGGGCGCCCCCGCGCTCACGATTTCGACGCCGGCTTCGCGCTCGGGGCCGATGATGGATTCGAGTTTGGGCCACAGGTTCTTCGCGCCACCTGCTTCCTCGAAGTCCTTGAAGTCGACGATGATGCTGGTCGACTTACCGTCTGCGCTCACGAGCAGGCTCGTCATCACGTCGTTGCGCTGGACACGCTTCTTGAACTCCTCGATCTCGGACGGTGTCTTCGGTACTTCGGTCGCGAGTGGCTGGACCTCGAGCGCCTCTTCGGTGCTGCGCACGTCCTTCATGCGCTGCGACATGAGCGACAGCACGCTGCCGGCTTTTACTCCCGGGATCTTCTCGAAGGCGTCGTTGATGCGCTTGATC
>DATDLP010000434.1:0-5483 GCA_036519255.1 Croceibacterium sp. | reverse complement strand
GTCGCCACCAAGTTCGGCCACCGCATGACCGACGCGCCCAACGAGGGCGGCCAGTCGCGCAAGTGGATTTTCCAGGACGTCGACGACAGCCTGCGCCGGCTCGGCACCGATTTCATCGACGTGCTGTACTTCCACAAGTCGGACAACGACGCCCCGTTCGAGGAGCCGCTGCGCGCGATCAGGGATCTGATGGCGCAGGGCAAGGTGCGCTACTACGGCGTGTCCAACTTCAAGGCCTGGCGGATCGCGGAGATGTGCCGCATCGCCGACCAGCTCGGCATGGACCGGCCGATCGTCAGCCAGCCGCTCTACAACATCGCCGATCGCCTGGCGGAAGTCGAACAGCTCCCCGTCGCCGGCCACTGCGGCATCGGCGTGGCCCCCTACAGCCCGCTCGCGCGCGGGGTGCTCAGCGGCAAGTACGATCCCGGCGCGCCGCCGCCCGCGGGCTCGCGCGCCGCGCGCAACGACACGCGCATCATGCAGACCGAATGGCGCCCGGAGTCGCTTACCCTCGCGCAGGCCGTCGCGGCCCGGGCGCAGGAGCGCGGCATGTCGACCGTCGCGTTCTCGATCGCCTGGGTGCTGCGCAACAAGTTCGTCACCTCGGCGATCGTCGGCCCGCGCACCGAGGAGCAGTGGGACGCCTACCTGCCCGCGCTCGACGCGGTGCTCGACGCCGACGACGAGGCGTTCGTCGACAGCATGGTGCCGCCGGGGCATGCCTCGACGGCGGGCTATACCGATCCGGCGTACCCGGTCGAAGGGCGACAGGTGCGGTGACCCCCTAACGACCCATTGCGGACTTCGCCCGGTTCCGCTCTAATCTTGCGATGAGCAAGCTTTTTTACGGTAGCTACGTAATCTGCGCGTTGCTGGCGCTTCTTCAGTTGGTCATGTTCTTCTCCGCTTATTTACACGGCGATATGGCGATTTACCACCGCGTGATACTTTTGACGGCTGGGACGACGAGCTTGATATTGGTAGCGAGTATATTATTTACGGCAAAAGCAAAAATAATCGCAATGCTCATGTTTGCGGTGTCCGCAATCTCTTCCTATGTTTGGGAGATGAGCATTCGGCCTATCGACCCCACAAGAATGTCATTTTCTGATGGTCTTGTTCAGGGGTTGATTTTCCTAATCTTCATTTTCGTACCGATTTTGGGTCTCGTCAGCGGCGCGTCTCTTCTAGGAGAGATGGCAAGCGCAAAGAGTAGGAGTGAGCGTTGAACATTTTGGCGTCCGCTTCCCACCCGTTGCAGACGTTCAAGACCCTCGCGGTCACGCAGCCGCCGTCGCCCGCCGCTCCAGCACCTTCGGCGCAGTCTCCTTCAGCCCCAGCGTGAGCAGGCAGAACAGCACCGCGACCACCAGCAGCACCCACGGAATCACCCCGAGCCCAGCCCGGTCGGCGATCCACCCGACCCCCACCGGCATCAGGCCCGCGCCGAGCATTTCGCCGACCGCGGCGTTGAAGCCCATCGCGGTGCCCTTGAGGTGCGACGGGGCGGACTCGCCGGGGATGATCGCCATGATCAGCGCGCCGGTCCCGGCGCCGCCCGCTCCCGTCAGCACGGTGCCGGCGAACAGCAATGGCAGCGAGCCGTCGGCGAACACGAGCAGCAGCACGCCCGCTGCCGAAATCACGTAAGCCCCGAAGATCACAGGCTTGCGCCCGATCCGGTCCGACAGCATCGGCCCGACGAACGCGCACAGCACCCCGACCACGCCGACCCCGGTCAGGATCACGCTCATCGTGGCGTTGTCGAGCCCTGCCACCTGGACCAGATAGAGCGGCCCGAAGCCGAGCAGCGTCGCGTACGAGGTCATGTTGAGCGTCGCGAGGATCATCGCAAAGCGCATGTTGCGCACCTTGAGTAGCGGCACCACGCTGCCCTTCGGCGTGTCGTCCGTCCGCGTGTGCGGCGGGTTGCGCACGAACGCCCAGATCGCCGCCGCCATGACCAGCCCGGGAAGGCCGGCGATCCAGAACGCCTCGCGCCAGCCGTAGGCGGTACCGATGCCGACGATGATCAGCGGCCCGAGCAGCGGGATCGCCTGCAGGCCGATGGTCGAGGTCAGCCCGACCGCCAGCCCGCGCCGCTCGGCGGCGACCTCGCTGTTGACGATATGGAAGGTCAGCGGCGGCAACCCGCCTTCAGCCAGCCCCATCAGCGCCCGCGCGGCGAGCAGCGTGAGCAGCCCCACCGCCAGCCCCGAGCTGATCGAGGCGAGCGAGAACGCCACTGTGCCCGCTACCAGCAGCAGCTTGCTGCGCCCGGTCACGTCCGCCGCCCGCGTCAGCCCGAAGCTCGACAGAGCCCAGGTCACCGCGAGCGCGCCGTTGATCAGCCCGACCTCGGTGTTGCTGAGCCCGAATTCGGGCTGGATCATCGGTGCGAGCAGCCCGAACGCGGTACGGTCGAGGAACACCACGCCGAGGTTCACCCCGAGCAGCCCCACGAGCACCGCCTGATAGCGCGAGCTTGTCGAACCCCGCGGTTGTGCTTGTGCCGATACCGTCGCCATACTCGTCCTCCCCCAGACGGCCGACCTTATGGTGTCGGCTTATCAGACCTCCGGCGTTTGCCACCACGTTGAATCGGGCGCGAGCCGGCGTCCCCGGATCATGTCCGCCGCCTTCTCCGCGATCATCATGATCGGCAGGTTGGGATTGCCGCGGGGCAGGGCGGGCATGACCGAGGCGTCGACCACGCGCAGCCCGTCGATCCCCCGCACGCGCAGCGCGGCGTCGACCACCGCGCCCTCATCGGTGCCCATGCGGCACGAGCCCGCCGGATGCGCGCGGTGCGTCGCGTGGCGGCGGATGTGCTCGGCCAGCTCGGCGTCGCTCTGCAGGTCGTCCCCGGGCAGGTTCTCGCGCGCGATCAGCTCGCGCAGCGGGCTCTGCGCGTAGATGTGGCGCGAGAGGCGCAGCGAGCGGACCATGCCGTCGAGGTCGCCCTCGGCGGCGAACATGCTGAGGAAGATCCGCGGCGCAGCGCGCGGATCGGCCGAGCGCAGCCTGACCCACCCGCGCGACTTGAGCGGCAGGTAGCCGGTGCGGATCGACAGCTTGGACACCGGCTTGCGCTGCAGCCCCGGCACCCACAGCCGCGCATCGCCGCTCAGCGGCAGGCACATCATCTGCATGTCGGGCCGGTCGAGCCCCTCGGTCGAGCGGACGAAGATGTTGGCCACGGTCCCGGTCATACCGAACGGCCCCGAGCCGTTGGCGAACCACCGCGCAGCGGCCAGCGCCGCGCGGTCGACCCGCAAGTGCCGCGTCAGCCCCTGGTCGCCGACGAGCTCGAACTCGTTGATCACCACCGGGTGATCCGCCAGCTCGCGGCCCACGCCGGGCAGCTCGTGCGCCGGCTCCACGCCGGCCGCGCGCAGCTCGTCGGGCCGGCCGATGCCCGACAGCATCAGCAGCTGCGGCGAGCCGTAAGCCCCTGCCGAGAGCACCACCTCGCTCACCGCGGTCACGACCCGGAGCGTGCCACCCCGCGAATACTCGACCCCCGTCGCCCGCCCGCCGCGCACCACGATCCGCGTGACCAGCGCGCCGGTCTCGACGGTCAGGTTGGGCCGCCGCATCGCCGGGTAGAGATAAGCCCGCGCCGAGCTCGAGCGCCGTCCGTCGCCGACGGTCGATTCCATCATCGAGATGCCGTCCTGCTCGGCGGCATTGGGATCCTCGCAAAACGGAATGCCCGCCGCCTCGGCCGCCGCCAGCAGCGGCTCCCACAGCAGGTCGGCGCCTTGCATCCGCGAGATCCGCACCGGTCCGTCGCCGCCGTGCCACGGCCCCGCGCCGCGCCAGCTCGTCTCGAGCCGCTTGAAGTACGGCAGCACCTCGCCGAAGCTCCACCCCTCGAGCCCGCGCGCCGCCCAGTCGTCGTAGTCGCGTCGGTTGCCGCGCACCGCGATCATCGCGTTGACCGACGAGGTGCCGCCGAGCGTGCGCCCGCGCGGGATCGGCAGCCGCCTCCCGTGCAGCTCGGGCTCGGGCTCGCTCTCGAACTGCCAGGTGCCGATCGGGCCGAGCGCGACGCGCGGAAACGCCAGCGGCATCAGCTGCAGCGGATGCCGGTCGCGCGGCCCCGCCTCGAGCAGCAGCACCGACACGGCCGGGTCCTCGCTCAGCCGCGCCGCGACCACCGCGCCCGCCGAGCCCGAGCCGATCACGATGAAGTCGTACGAAGCGCCCCCCGTTCGCATCCTGCCCGCGCCGCCTAGTCGACCCCGTAGACCAGCAGCAGGTTGCCCGGCAGCTTGCCGAGGAACGCGTAGCCCGAGGTGACGATCAGCGTCCCGTCGACCGCGAGCGGCGCGGTGCCGCCGCTCATCGAGCCGCCGTGGCCGGCCACGCCGTTGACCGTCGGATAAGCCTGGTTGGTGTCCTCGTCCCACAGCACCGCGCCGCTGCGCGCGTCGAAGATCCGCACGTGCGCGTCGACCGAGCCGGCGAGCACCAGTTCGGGCGTCGCCGTGATCGCCGCCGAGTAGCCGGGCTGGCACATCGGCGTGGCGCCGCACACGTTCGCCGCCGCCGCGCTCCACAGCACGCTGCCGCTGGCCACGTCGAGCGCGTAGATCCCCGGCCGCCCCGGCGCGTCGTCGCCCGAGCCGAGCCCCGCCGCATCGTGGATCGGCACGTAGAGCCTGCCGCCTTCCGCCGCGATGCCGAAGTGCACCCCGCCGACCTCGCCGCCGCGCCCGACGCGCGTCTGCCACAGCACCTTGCCCCCGTCGGGATCGAGCGCCCAGGCCACGCCCGACTTCTGCCCCGCGAGCAGGTATTCCTTGCCGTCGGCCCCCTTCGCCAGCACCGGCGCCGCGCCGAAATCGGCGTCGGGGCCGGCATCCTCGGGACAATTGGGTCCCGAGCCGCCGCCGAAGCAGGCGACGTTCCACGCGTCGCCTTCGGTCAGCTGGCTCGCCCAGCGGATCGCCCCGGTCTTGAGGTCCATCGCCACGATCGCGTCGCTCAGCTCGGTCGCCGGGTGGGTGTAGTTGTCCCCGGTGGCGACGTAGACCACCCCGCGCGCCGGATCGACCAGCGGCGCCGACCACACCGCCACCCCCGACGGCCCGAACCGCGCGGTGCCTGCCGCGGTATTCCCCTGCGGCTCGGGCGCGCCGACCAGGTGCGTGCGCCAGCGCTCCTCGCCGGTCCGCGCGTCGAGCGCCAGCAGCGAACCGCGGAAGCTGCAGCAGGCATACCCCGGCATGACCGCGCTGCCCTCCTCGAAGGACGAGACCGGCACGTAGAGCGTGTCGCCGTGGAGCGTCGGCGCGCCGGTCAGCACGGTGTCGGGGTGCTCGTCGATCCGCTTGACCCACACCTCGGCACCGGTCCGCGCGTCGAGGGCATAAGCGTTGCCGAAGCTGTCGCCGAAGTAGAGCAGCGGCGCGGCGCTTGCATCGCCCGCGCGCCACGGCGCCACAACCACCCCGCTGCGCACCGCCGAAGTC
>DATDLP010000433.1:0-2340 GCA_036519255.1 Croceibacterium sp. | reverse complement strand
GAGCTGATGGACGATCCGGCGCTCGACGCCGCTACCTACCACGCGGTGCTGGCCGACCTCGCCAGCGTCAACCGCTCGACTTTCGCTTATCGCCCGACCCTGTCGTTCCTGCGCCGTGCGCTGCGCGGGCGTGGGCGTTTCCGCCTGCTCGACGTCGGGTTCGGCGACGGCGACATGCTGCGGCGGATCGCCCGCTGGGCCGGCCGGCACGGGATAACCGCCGAGCTTGTCGGGATCGACCTCAACACGCGCAGCAAGGCTGCGGCCGAAGCCGGGACCGCGCCGGGCATGCCGATCGAGTACCTTGCCGGCGACTACGCCGACCTCGGCGGCGGCGGGTTCGACTGCGTGATCTCGAGCCTCGTCGCGCATCATATGAGCGAGGACGAACTGGTCGCGTTCCTGCGTTTCATGGAGCGCGAGGCGATGGCCGGCTGGTTCGTCAACGACCTCCACCGCCATCGCGTGGCCTATATGGGCTGGCCGCTGCTGGCGAGTGCAATGGGCTGGCACCGGATCGTCCGGCTCGACGGCCATACCTCGATCGCACGCAGCTTCCGCCCCGCCGAATGGCGCGCGCTGCTCGCGCGCGAAGGGCTCGACCGCGCGCAAGTGCGCCGCTGGTTCCCGTTCCGGCTATGCGTCGAGCGGCTCCGCTAGTCCTCGGTGCCGGACCCGCCGGCTGCGCCGCCGCGATCGCGCTGGCGCGCGCCGGTGCGCCGCCCGTGCTGCTCGATCGCCACGCCGAGGTGCGCGACCAATTGTGTGGCGGTTTCCTCAGCTGGCGCACGGCCGAGCAACTGCGCGCGATCGGCGTCGATCCTGCCGTGTTCGGTGCACGGCAGGTCGGACGGCTGGCGCTGTTCGCCGGCGGGCGCGAGGCCGCCCTGCCCCTGCCTGCGCCGGCGTTCGGCCTGTCGCGCCGCGCGCTCGACACTGCGCTCCGGCGGCAGGCTCAGACGCTCGGTTCCGCGCTGGAGATCGATGCCGCGCGCGGAATCGCCGGCACCACGGTGCTCGGCCGCCGCCGGGAATGGCCGGGCGACGCGCTGTTCCTCGCTACCGGCAAGCACGACGTGCGCGATGCCGTACGCCCGCGG
Organism: Croceibacterium sp.; assembly: GCA_036519255.1. GTDB lineage: Bacteria > Pseudomonadota > Alphaproteobacteria > Sphingomonadales > Sphingomonadaceae > Croceibacterium_A. Next base: position 1,240 of record DATDLP010000433.1, on the reverse strand, counting down.
ATGGCGCGCGACCCGGCGCTGGGCCTGCGGCTGCGCCTGCCCGCGAACACCGCGCGCGAAGCGCTGCTCGCGGGCCGCATCGAGCTGCACCTGTTCGGGGGCGGCTATGCCGGGATCGTGCTGCAGGAGGACGGCAGCGCCAACGTCTGCCTCGCGGTGCGAAAATCGCTGCTGGCGGCGAGCGGCGGCGATCCCGGAAATCTGCTCGGCGATCTCGCCGCACGACACCCGGCCTTCGCGCGCCGCCTGGCGGATGACTGGACCGCGCGGCCGGTCGAGACGGTCGGCGCAGTGCCCTACGGCTGGATCGCGCGCGACACGCGGCCCGGGCTGTTTCGCCTCGGCGACCAGGCCGCGGTCATCCCCTCGCTAGCGGGCGAAGGCATCGCCATCGCGCTGACGAGCGGCGCGATGGCTGCGCGGCACTGGCTCGAGCGCGGAGCCGACGGTGCGCCCGCTTTCCAGCGCGCGCTGGCGACGCGAGCCGCCGGCCCCGTCCGCACCGCAAGGCTGGCGCGCGCGATCGCCGAGAGCCCGTTCGCCGCAGCGCTCGGCGTCGCTCTGGCGCAACGCCTTCCTCCGCTGGCGCGTTGGCTGATGCAGGCGAGCCGCATCGAGCCCGACGCCCCGCTTGCACAGCCGCTTGCCGCTTCGTAAGGACGCCGCAAAACCACTCAGGCAGGACGCTCCCCGCATGGCGAAGATCAAGGTCGTGAACCCCGTCGTCGAGATCGACGGCGACGAGATGACGCGGATCATCTGGCAGTGGATCCGCGAGCGGCTGATCCTCCCCTACCTCGACGTCGACCTCAAGTACTACGACCTCGGGGTCGAGAAGCGCGACGAGACGCGCGACCAGATCACCATCGACGCGGCCAATGCCATCAAGCAGTACGGCGTCGGCGTGAAGTGCGCCACGATCACCCCCGACGAGGCGCGCGTCGAGGAATTCGGCCTCGCCGAGATGTACAAGAGCCCCAACGGGACGATCCGCAACATCCTCGGCGGGACGATCTTCCGCGAGCCGATCGTGATCTCCAACGTGCCGCGGCTGGTGCCGGGCTGGACCGATCCGATCGTGGTCGGCCGCCACGCCTATGGCGACCAGTACCGCGCGACCGACTTCCTCGTTCCCGGCGCCGGCAAGCTGCGCCTCGTGTTCGAGGGCGACGACGGCCAGGTGATCGACCGCGAGGTCTACCAGTTCAAGGCCTCGGGCGTGGCGATGTCGATGTACAAC
>DATDLP010000432.1:0-2960 GCA_036519255.1 Croceibacterium sp. | reverse complement strand
GGCCCGGCTCGCTGTCGGGCGACGCCACCAAGATGATCCGCGGCAACCTGCGCGTCTACGACAAGGCGCTGGCGGCGCTCGGCGCCAGGACCGAGGCCGGGATCGTCCACCGGATGATCGGCGAGAACCACGTGCTTCTGGCCGTGGAGGAGGCGCTGCATCAGGTGGCCAGCGGCGACGTGCGACAGGGCCTGCCGGCGTTGCGCGCGGCCAAGCGCGGGCGCGGCGGCGCGGCCTGGCTGGCGGCGTTCCTGCTGTGGCGGATCGCGCCCGGCCTTGCGCCGCCGATGATGCGCTGGCGACAACAGCGCAATTCGCGCGGCAGCGGCGACACGGTGGTGCCGGCGCTCGGCGGCGCGCGGCCGGCCATCGCATGACCGGCTCGCTCGCCGCCTCGGTGCGCAGCGCGGTGATCTGGCGCTCGGGCAGCCAGATCGTGGCGCAGCTCGTCGCGTGGGGCTCGACGCTGGCGGTGGTGCGGATCCTCGATCCGGCCGACTACGGACTGTTCGCGCTGACCCAGGTCGTGCTCGCGTTCCTCAGCTTCCTCAATGGCTACGGCTTCGCCAGCTCGCTGATCCAGGAGCGGGAGATCGACCGGCAGAAGATTCGCCAGGGGTTCGGGCTGCTGCTGCTGGTCAATGCGGGCATCGCGCTGATCCAGCTCGCGCTCGCCCCGCTCGCGGCGGCCTGGTACCGCCAGCCGCAAGTGGCCGAGCTGCTGCAGGTGCAGGCGCTGATCTTCCTCGCGACGCCGTTCATCGCGCTGCCCGAGGTGCTGCTGATGCGCGAGATGGACTTCCGCAAGCCGGCGATCGTCAATCTCATCGCGACCGCGATCTCGGCCTCGGTCGCGCTCGGCTGCGCGCTGAGCGGCTTCGGGGTGTGGACGCTGGTCTACGCGCCGATCGCGTTCTTCTGGTCGCGCGCGATCGGACTGACGCTGGCGGCGCGATTCTTCGTGCTGCCGAGCTTCCGCTTCACCGGCGCGGGCCGGATGCTCGGCTACGGGCTGACGATACTCGGCAGCCACCTGTTCTGGACCGTGGTCACCCAGTCGGACGTGTTCATCGCCTCGCGCTCGCTCGATCCCCATGCGCTCGGGCTCTATGCGGAGGCGCTGTTCCTGACCACGATCGTCGCCTCGAAGTTCGTGCCGCCGCTCAACGAGGTGGCCTTCCCCGCCTATGCCCGGCTGCAGGACGACCGGCCGGTGCTCAGCGCGGCGTTCCTCAAGGCGGTTCGGCTGATCATGCTCGCGACCTGCCCGCTCTATTTCGGCCTCGCCATCGTCGCGCACGACGCGGTGCTGGTGGTGCTCGGGGCCAAGTGGATCGCGATGGCGCCGCTGGTATCGATTCTCGCGCTGGCGATGCCGGCACTGACGCTGCACATCCTGTTCGCGCCGGCGGTCAACGCGGTCGGCCGGCCGCGCATCACGATGCAGGCCTCGCTGGTCGGCGCGCTGGTGATGCCCGCGGCGTTCCTGCTGGCGATCGGCTGGGGCGCGCCAGGGCTGGCCTGGGCCTGGCTGCTGGCCTTCCCGCTGGTGCCGCTCTACGCGTTCCTGCGTTCGCGCGGACCGCTCGGAATCTCCGCCGCCGATCTCGGCCGGGCGATCGCGCCGGGGCTCGGCGCGGGCGCGGCGATGGCGCTGCCGGTCATGGCGCTGAGCGCGGCGCTGGAAGGCTGGGATAGCTGGGGCCGGTTGCTCCTGCTCATGGCGGCGGGCGGGCTTGCCTACACGGCGATTCTCTATCTGTTTTCGCGTGCGACGCTGCTCGAACTGGCCGCCCTCGCCGCGCGCCGCCCCTCGCCGGCCGCGGAGGCGGCCGAATAGGCGCGCGCCGTTTGGTGAAGGGGCGCAAGCGTGATATCCTCGGCCAGCGCCGTTCCCAGCGCACGGCGCGGGGAGAGACATGACCTGGCATGTGCCCGCAGCCCTGGCTGCCATCGCCGCGCAACTGACGCCCGTAACGGCCGCAGCACCCGAAACGATGCCCGTGGCAGCGGCCGCGGCGGTTCCCGACGTCGACATCATCGAACTCGAGAACGAACGCTATCGGCGCATGACGGTGCCGGTGACGATCGGCGGCGAAGGTCCGTTCAAGTTCATGCTCGACACCGGTGCGCAAGCGACCGTCGTCTCGCGCGCGCTGGCCGACCGGCTGTCGCTCAACGAGCGCAAGTCCGCCATCCTCGTCGGCATGGCCAGCCGCCGGCCGGTCGAGACCACGCAGATCTACGACGTCGGGCTCGGCACCAGGACATTCTACATCCGCAGCGCGCCGGTGGTCGAAGGCGAGAACATCGGCGGCGCCGACGGCATTCTCGGGCTCGACAGCCTGCAGGACCAGCGCGTGCTGCTCGACTTCGACAAGCGGGAGATCCTGGTCGCCGACGCCGAGGCGCTCGGCGGCAACCGGGGCTACGAGATCGTGGTCAGGGCGCGTCAACGCCTCGGACAGCTGATCATCACCGAGGCGCGGCTCGACGGGGTCCGCGTGGCCGTGGTGGTCGACAGCGGTGCGCAAGGGAGCATTGGCAATCCCGAACTGCTGCGCCGCTTCCGCCGCTCGCGCCACATGGGCGAGAGCGAGGTGACCGACATCAACGGAGAGGTGCTGAGCGGGATCATCAAGCTCGGCTCCGAGCTGCAGATCGACCGCGCGCGGCTCAACAACATCCCGATCATGTTCGCCGACTCCCCGACCTTCCATGCGCTTGGACTGGCCGACGAGCCCGCGCTGATCCTCGGCATGGCCGAGCTCAAGCTGTTCCGCCGGGTGGCGATCGACTTCAAGTCGCGCCGCGTGCTGTTCGACCTCCCGCCGCAGGCGCGCTTCGCGGGCCGGGAGGCGATCGACTTCCGCTAGCTAGGGCCGAGCGCGGCCGGCGCGCTGCGGATCGGTCGAATTGGAGTGCGCCAGGGACGCACGTGAGCCAAGGGGGGCAAATGG
>DATDLP010000431.1:0-3045 GCA_036519255.1 Croceibacterium sp. | reverse complement strand
GGTCCTGCGTGCGGGCGGCGACGCGCTCCTCGAGCCGGGTATTCGCGCGCTGCAATTGCTCGTAGAGAATGACGTTGTCGAAGGCGATGGACAGCCGGCTGCAGAAGATCTCGACCAGCGCGCGGTCGGTGTTGGAGAGATGCCGCGCCGCCTCGAGCACGACCACGACCTCGCGCCCGCTCAGGGTCTTGATGTAGAGCACCGAGCGGCGCGACGAGAATTCGTGGTGGCGCCGCGAGAACGCCTCCTCGACCAGCTGCCGCAGGTCGGTCTCGAGAATGTGGGAGACGTCGCTGCCGATGAAGCGGCTGTAGCAGCCCGAGCCGGCGAGCACCGAGAAGGTCTCGTGTGCGTTCTGGGCTTCGCGCAGGACCAGAATTCCCGCGCAGTCGACGTTGAGCAGCGACGCGATCTGGGTGAGAACGCCCTCCGCCAGCCGTTGCATCGACTTGAAGTCGAACAGGGCGGAGGCCGCCTCGATGATGATTTCGAGCCCGCGGCGGGTCTCGACCATGCGCTGGAGCTGCTGATGGCTGCGCAGCGCGGCGGTCAGCGCCGTGAACAGCTTGTCGGCCGTGAGCTCGGTCTTGGCCTTGTAGTCGTTGATGTCGTAATCGACGATGACGCGCCGCTCGGGCGCCTGGCCCGGCTGGCCGGTGCGCAGGATGATGCGGACCGTCTCGTTCTTGAGGTCCTTGCGGATGAATTCCACCAGGCCGAGCCCGGCCGTGTCGCTCTCCATGATGACGTCGAGCAGGACGACGGCCACGTCGGGATGGGCGCGCATGAGCTCGCGCCCCTCGGCGGCCGAATAGGCCGAGAGGATTTCAAGCCCTTGCCCGTTGAGGCGGTAGTCGCTGAGCGCGAAGCGCGTGCCGTCGTGCACGGCCGGCTCGTCGTCGATCACCGCGATCTTCCAGCGCGGGCCCTCCTCCCGAGGCTCGTCGCCCGGACCCTCGATCAGCTGGACGATGTCGTCGTCAGCCATGCGCCTTGTCCATCATTGCTGCGGGCTGTGTCGGCGGCGATTCGCCCGGCGCTACGCGCGGGATGCTGATGCGAAACCGCGTGCCCCAGCCGAGCCTCGATTCGAAGGTCAGCCGGCCGCCCAGCTGCTGGGTCACGAGATTGAAGATGATGTGAAGCCCCAGCCCGGTTCCGCCCTCGTTGCGCCGGGTGGTGAAGAAGGGGTCGAGCGCGCGGCGCTGGATATCCTCGGTCATGCCGACGCCGTCGTCGGAGACGAAGATGTCCACGTCGTCGCGGACCTGGCGCGCCTCGACGATGATGCTGCCGGGGCGGCCGTCGGGAAAGGCGTGCACCACGCTGTTGAGAAACAGATTGGTCAGAACCTGGCCGTAGGAGCCCGGATAGCTGTCCATCACGATGCCGGTCGGCACGTCGACGGTCAGCGAAATCTGCGATTTCTTCAGCACCGGGCGCAGGCTGGCGATGATCTGATCGGTCGATTCCCGCAGATCGAACGGACGCCGATCCGCGTGGCTGCGGTCGACCGCGACCTGCTTGAACGATTGCACCAGCTCACCCGCGCGTTGGAGGTTCGACACCAGCTGATTGGCGGCGTCGCGCCCGCCCTCGAGGAACTCGTCGAGCCGCGAGCGCCGCAGCGGGCCCGCGCCGACCTCCTTGGCGAAATCGTCGCATCTGCGCGCAAAGCTCGAGGCCACCGTGAGACTGATGCCGATGGGATTGTTCACCTCGTGGGCGACGCCGGCGACGAGCCCGCCGAGCGCCGCGAGCTTCTCGGCGGCAATCAGGTTCTGCTGCGCCTCGCGCAAATCCTCGAGCGCCTGCTCGGCGCGCTCCTTCGACGCCCGCAGCTCGTTCTCGGCCTTGCGCTTGGCGATGGCGTTCTCGCGGAAGACCGCGACCGCACGCGCCATCTCACCGATCTCGTCGCGCGCGTGCGTTCCGTGAATGGGCTGGTCGTATTTCTCCGACACCACGGCGTGCATCGCCGCCATGATCTCCTTGAGCGGCAGGATGATGCTGCGCGCGATCAGCGCGCCGACGACGACGATCAGGGTGAGAAAGATCACCGCCACCAGCGCGACGTTCTGATAGATGTCGGCCAGCGTGCGGTCGAAGCTTCCCTGCGCCTGCAGCTCGCGCAGCTGCATCTGCGCGGACAGCTTGTTGATGACCGCGATCATGGCGGCCTGGTTATCATCGATCGCCGTCTGCAGCAGGTTGGTGCGCATGGCGAACTGCTCGGACAGCGTCTTCATGCCGTCGCGCATCGCCGCCGCGCGCTGGGCGAGCGCGGTCAGCGCCGTGCGCTGCAGGCTGTTCTCGGCGAGATCGATCATCACCGGGATGGTCTGCTCCACCGTGGTGATGTTGCGCCTCGCTTCGTCGGCGGCGTCGGATGCGAGCGACATGTAGAAGGCGTTGGCGGCGACCAGGCTCGCGGTGAAGGCCTCGCGCGACTTTCCCAGCGACGGCAGCAGCAGGGCGTCGCGCTTGCCGATAGCGCCCTCGATGATGGCGTAAAGCCCGGCCATCTCCTTTGCCGGCTTGATCACGTCGTTCTCGTAGGTGTGCGAGATCATGGTCTGGACCGCGCGCACCTCGCCGAAGCCCTGGAGGAAGCGTTCGGTCACCGCGCGTAGCTCGTCGGCGGAGCCGGAGAGGACGGGATCGATGGCGCCGCGGTTGCGCAGCGTGCTCAGGACCTCGCCGTGCAGACCGAGGATTTCGGTGAGCACCTCCTGGCTCGGCTGGTTGATGTAGCGGTGGATCAGGTTCTGCAGGCGGCTGGCTTCGCTTTCCAAGAGGACCAGGAGCTTGTCGGATTCGCGCACGCGCCGCACATCGTCCCAGGCGCGGCTAAGCACATTGGCGCCGTTCCAGATCAGCGCCGCCAGGATCACGGCGACCGTGGCATTGAGGGCGGCGATCGAGAGCAGGCGCCACCGGATCGGCAGCACCCGGACCACGCTCTCGGTCTCCAGATCAAGGCTTCGCCGCGGCCGCGCACCGGGCGCGGCGGCTCGTTCATCCTTGAGGGCGACCAAATCGAAA
>DATDLP010000430.1:0-2777 GCA_036519255.1 Croceibacterium sp. | reverse complement strand
GCGCACAGTTGATAGAGCGGCCCGTCGTACGCGCTGCGGAGCCTCCGGACGGTGCTGTGCGCCGCGACGCAAGGATGGCCGTCGGCCTCGAGCAGATCACACGGGAGGACAGCAGGATCACCGCTTCCGCCCGCGCCATTGGTCGCGGTGGTTCCGCCCGCGCCAGCGTTGGCGGTGGTTCCGCCAGTGCTGTTGGTAGCGCTACTTCCGCCGGCGCCATGGGTCGCGTCGGTTCCGCCAGCGCCAGTGGTCCTATGTCCGCCGGCACCCCCCGTAGCGTTGCTGCCACCGCTGGAGCCGGACGAGCTGCTTTCGGTGTTCGCGGAGGCGGGCTCGTCATCGACCGTCAAAGACTTACCGGCGCAGGCGACGGCCAGGCCGGCGAACAACGATCCTAGGGTGCGTTTTGGATTCATGGCTGCTTCTCCTCGGGAGGTTTCTGGACGCCGCTCGATGCGGGAGGGGTTGCGAAGGTTCGGGCTCGATCGACGAGCGGATTGTTCGGGTTCTGCTCCACGAAGCGGCGAGCCAGGTTCCGCGCTTCCTCGGCCCGCCCCGCTCGTGCCAGCGCTTCGATACGCAGCAGGCGTGCTTCGACGGCAAGTTGCCGCCAGCCCGGACCGCGCCCGAATCGATCGAGCTCGGCGAGCGCGGCTGCAGCATCGCCCCGGCCCAGCGCGGCACGGGCTCGCTGCATACTTGCCAGCTCTTGATCCAGGCTGGGGGGTGGCGCGGGCGCGCGTTTGACTGGTGGGCTGGGCGCTACGGGCGGCGCATCGCTCGAAAGAGGCGGCCTCGGTGCCGGTGCGGGCGCCGCCGTGCTCGCGTCCCGAGCCTGTCGCTGGGTGCTGGGTGGCGCTAGCCCTTCGGCGGTGATGTCGACGCGGTTCTCAGGCTCTTGCAGCGAGAGGATGGTCGCGGCGATGGCTGCGGCCGCAGCCACGGCAAGCCAGACGCGCCCCCCGCGCCCCGCGGGTCCCGGCGAGGCGGCTGGGGTCACGCGCTGCGGCTGGGCTCGAAGCGCCTCGGCGATACGCTGCCGCGCCGCCTCCGGAGCCGGCTCACGACGCGCTGCCGCGAACAACTCGCGGGCGCGCTCGTCGAGCGGATCTCGGCTCAAGGTCGCCCCCCAAATGGATTCTTCGAGGGGTGCTTGTCCAGAATAGAGCGAAATCGCTCACGGGCGAGGCGCAATCGGCTCGCGGCGGTGCCGACAGGGATGTTCTCGAACGACGCGATCTCGGTGACCTCGAGCCCCTCGATCTCGGCGAGCACCAGTGCGCGGCGGAGCTTATCGGGGAGCTCGGCAAGTAGCTCGTCCAGCAGACGCCAGGCCTCGGCGAGCGCCGCCTGAGTGTCAGGCCCCGCGGCGGGCCAGGCAGACGCTTCCACGTCTTCGACCAGCACCTCACGGCGGCGTCGCTGCGCTCGGCGGGCGTGGCCACGCACTCGCAGCGCGATGCCATAGAGGAAAGCCCGCTCCCGCTGGGGCATGATCCGATCGAGCTTGGTCGAGGCAATCATGAAAACTTGCTGGGTGGCGTCATCTGCGTCGGCTGGAGCGAACCCGAGTCGCCTGCAGACACGCCAAATGAACGCGAAGTGCGCGTTCAGCAGGGCGTCGATGTCCGAGATCGGCTCGTCTTCTGTCAATGGTTCAACCGCGACCCCGCTGCAGGCCGAGGCAGCGTCCACCATGAGCGGCTGATGCCCCAATCATCAGCCCACGATCACTAAAATCCGATCGAAACGCCAATGGCGGTGGAAACGCCGGCCGGCGCTGAACGATACAACACGCTCGAGCCGGCAACTATCTCGTAGCGGCTCAACGGGAACAGGGCTCCCAGCTCGGCCTCGACGGCTGCAAAACTACCCAGCAGCCATTGACCGCGAGCATGGACGCCCAGCGCCCCCCACGACGCGGTGACGCTGTAGGCGTGCGACGCCCTCAGCTGCCCCACTTCCCCGGCCCCGCACGGTCTGAGCGAGACGACTGGACCGCCCAGATTGACCGGGCACACCTCGAGTCGCGCGGCCCAAAGCGACTGCTCCACGGTTCCGCTGTCCGTGTCCGCGCCACCGAACGCTCCGACCGCTGCAACCCTCACCGTCACCTCTGCAAGCAGGGGCCCTAGCGCGCCGCCGAGCTCCAAGAAGGCAGCGCCGCGGCCCATGAGCTCGGGCGACATGCCGCTCAGAACACCTCCTTGCACGCCTGCGCGCCACCGATCAGGACGAGATCCGGCTGCCGTGCGCTCCAATGAGGGCTGCGGCGGTGACCCGACCTGGGACGGCGCCGGCCGCGGAAGCGGTTGCTGGGTGTTGGTCCCTTCGTTGGCGCTGACCGGTTCGGAACCTGTCGAGGCCGCCGAAGTCGGCTGTTCCACTGGCACCGGTGCGGGCCGCTCGGGGTCGAGCGCCAGGGCAAGGTTCAGCGCGACCACATCCGCGGCGCGCTCGCAGCTGGGGTCGACCACCTCGCGGATGGCAACGGTTCCGCTTTGCGTCTCGCGCTCGAGCCGTCCGCGGGCGCCTGCTTCGGGCGTCATCGAAAGGTTCACCACGAAATCGACCCGATCGCCCGCTTCGGCCAAACGCACCGACGAAGCGCGATCGCCTACCCGCGCCAGAAAGTCGGCGCCGTCCGGGCATCCCGCGGTGCTCCGGTACCATAGGACGACGGGTTCTGGAGCCCGCAGCGATGCCGGAGCGGGTTCTTCTGCTGGCGCCGGTGCCGCGAGCGCCAAGAGAGACGCGGCGTACCTTCCGCTGGCCGC
>DATDLP010000429.1:0-3200 GCA_036519255.1 Croceibacterium sp. | reverse complement strand
TGGTTGTCATCGATGGTGACGTGATCGAGATAGCGCTGCGAGAGCGAGCCAATCGCGTGATCCGCGCGCCCGGCATCCAGCACGTAGGACATCAGCATGACGTCATCGTAGGGCGTAAGATCGATGCCGCGCAGCGCCAACGTCTGCAGGTCGAACTTGAGGTCGCAGCCGACTTTGAGCACTTCCGGATCTTCGAGCAGCGGCTGCATGGCCGCGAGCGCCGCGCGCTCCTCGATCTGCCCGGGCGCGATGTCGCCCGCGAACAGGCTGCCGTCGCCGCCGTCGCCGCGCTTGCGATGGGCAAGCGGAACGTAACAGGCCTCGTTGGCCGCGAGCGCCAGCGAGAAACCACACAGCGTCGCCTGCATTGGGTCGATACTCGTGGCGACGGTATCGATCGCGACGATGCCGAGCTCGCGCGCGCGAGAAATCCAAGCGTCGAGCCGTTCGGGACTACGCACGATCTCGTAGCGGGAGCGATCGACCTTCGCGTTGCGAGCCGCGGCCACGCGGGCGGCGGCGCGCGCCTGCGGCGTGAACTCGGCCTCTGCATCCGCCGGCCGGCGAGCTGCGCCCTCCTGCGCTTTGACCCCCGCGCTCGGTTGCGCGGTTAGAGGCAGGGGAAGTGGCGCTTGCTCGGGCGCTCTCGCCTTGCTCGGCGTCCCATTCGCCTTGAGCTTCCCGTCCGCCTCGATCGCCCCGGGATCGATGCCGGCGAACTCCGCGACGCGCCGGGTGAGCGTGCTGAATTCCATCGCCTTGAGGAAGGCGATCAGCCGCTTGTAGTCGGGCTCGTGCACCGCCAGCTCGGCGAGCGGCACCTCGAGCTTGACGTGGGTATCGAGCGTGACCAGCTTTTTCGAGAGCCGCGCGTGCTCGGCATGCTCGATCAGCGCCTGACGGCGTTTCTCCTGCTTGATCTCGCCGGCACGCGCCAGCAGCGTTTCGAGATCGCCGTATTCGCCGATGAGCTGAGCGGCGGTCTTCACCCCAATCCCCGGCACGCCCGGCACGTTGTCGGTCGAATCCCCGATCAGCGCCTGCACCTCGATCATCTTGTCCGGCGGCACGCCGAATTTCTCGATCACCTCGGGAATGCCGATGCGGCGGTCTTTCATGGTGTCGTACATGATCACGCAGTCGTTCACGAGCTGCATGAGGTCCTTGTCGGAGGCGACGATGGTCGCGCTGGCGCCCGCGTCGCACGCCTGGCGCACATAGGTTGCGATCAGATCGTCGGCCTCGTAGCCCAGCTGTTCCAGACAAGGAATGTCGAAGGCGCGCACCGCTTCGCGAATGAAGGAAAATTGCGGACGCAGATCGTCCGGCGGATCCGGTCGGTGCGCCTTGTAATCCGGATACATCTCGTTGCGGAAGGTCTTCTCCGACTTGTCGAACACGACCGCGAGGTGGGTAGGCCGCTCCTCGGGTTTCATGTCGCGCAGGAGCTTCCACAGCATGTTGCAGAAGCCGAGCACGGCATTGACCTGCAGCCCGTCGGACTTGCGGTTGAGCGGCGGGAGCGCGTGGTAGGCGCGGAAAATGTAGGACGATCCGTCGACCAGGAAGACGTGATCGCCCTTCTGCGGGTCCCGGGCAACGGACGGAGCGCTGTGAACGCTCGCTGCGGCTGTGCTTGGCATGGCTTCCGACTTAACACTTGAAGCACGGTTTCGCCACCGCTTCGGCGGCGCTATGCACGCCTGTCTTCGGCTTCCCTCGCGCGGATCGCGCATGCAAAGTGCGGCCATGCCCGCCGCCGAGCCGCTTCCCATCGATCCGGCGCTGCCGGAACTCACCGCCGCGTTGCGCGCGGGAGATGCCGCGGTCCTGGTCGCTCCTCCCGGTGCCGGCAAGACGACGCGGGTGCCGCTCGTGCTCGCGGCCGAACCATGGGCGGCGGGCAAAAAGCTCATCGTGCTCGAGCCACGCCGGCTCGCCGCGCGCGCCGCGGCCGCGCGCATGGCCGCGACGCTTAACGAAGCCGTGGGCGCGAGCGTCGGCTACCGCGTCCGTTTCGGGTCCAAAGTCTCGGCGGCCACCCGCATCGAGGTGGTGACCGAAGGCGTGTTCACGCGGCTAATCCTCGACGATCCCTCGCTTGCAGGCGTCGCCGCCGTTCTGTTCGACGAGTTCCACGAGCGCTCGCTCGATGCCGACCTCGGCTTGGCGCTCACCCGCGACGTGCAGCAGGGCCTGCGCACCGACCTCAAGCTTGTGGTCATGTCGGCAACGATCGATGGCGCGCGCGTTGCCAAGCTCCTGGGCGAAGCGCCGGTGATCGAGAGCAGCGGCCGCGCTTTTCCGGTCGAAACCCGCTATCTCGGGCGCGACGCCCGCGTTCCGATCGAGCGACAGGCGGCCGATGCCGTCGCGCGGGCGTTGCGCGCGGAGGCCGGCTCGCTGTTGGTGTTTCTTCCCGGCGCGGCCGAGATCCGTCGCACCGAGACGCTCTTGCGCGAACGCATCCCCGATGACGCCGTCGATATCGTGCCGCTCTACGGCGCGCTCGAGGCCGACGTCCAGGATCGCGCGATCGCGCCAGCGCTCATTGGCCGGCGCAAGGTCGTACTCGCCACCTCGATCGCGGAAACCTCGCTCACCATCGAAGGCGTGCGCGTGGTGATCGATTGCGGGCTCGCGCGGGTGCCGCGCTACGAACCCGAGGTGGGGCTGACCAGGCTCGAGACCGTGCGGGTCTCGCGCGCCTCCGCCGAGCAGCGGCGCGGCCGTGCCGGGCGCACTGGGCCGGGCGTATGCTATCGGCTGTGGGACGAGCCGCAGACCGCTGCGTTCGAGGCCGCCAACCGGCCGGAGATTCTCGCCGCCGACCTCACCGGTCTCGTGCTCGACCTCGCGCATTGGGGCGTCGCCGACCCCGCGGCGCTTGCCTTCCTCGATCCGCCGCCGGCAGCGGCGCTGGCGCAGGCCAAGGCACTGCTCGGCGAGCTTGGCGCCGTTGATCGCGCGGGACGCATTACCGAGGAGGGACGACGGCTGCGCGAGCTGCCGCTGCCCGCCCGGCTTGCGCGCATGGTGATCGATGCGGCTGCTGCGGGTGAGGCCGAGCTTGCGGCCGAGATCGCCGTCGTTCTCAGCGAGCGTGGGCTGGGCGGCAACGATGTCGACCTCCGCCATCGCCTCGACGAGTTGCGCCGGGATCGCGCGCCGCGTGCGCGCGAGGCGCGCAGCATGGCGAA
>DATDLP010000428.1:0-20817 GCA_036519255.1 Croceibacterium sp. | reverse complement strand
CCGGTGCTCGAGCGCGACCACGCGCTCGCGCGGCTGCTTGCCGAGCGGCTCGACAACGGCGTGGCCGAGTTCATCCTGGTCAACAAGGTCGGCGCACACTTCCCGGTGGCGGACAAGTTTCCCGAGCAGGCGGCGCGCTACCACCCGCTGCCCGCGCGGGGCGAGACCGTCTCGGTGATCGACATGGGGCCGGTCCACGGCAGCCATCACGGCACCGCCGAGGAATGGCGGCTCTACCGCAACGCCTACCGCAACACGCTGATCTGGAACACCGGCGGATTTTTCGACACGCTGCTGCCGCGGGTCGACCCGACGCGCGCGGTGATCCTCTACACCTCGGACCACGGACAGGACCTGCACGAGCGCGGCAATCCGGGGAAGGGGACGCATGCCACCGCCGACCCGCTGCCCGAGGAAGGCGCGGTGCCGCTGGTCGTGATCGACAGCGCCACTGCGCCGCGGCTCGACTGGCGGGCCCACGCCGAGGCGAACCGCGACGGGATGAGTCACTTCCGCATCTTCCCGACCCTGCTGGCGCTGTTCGGCTTTGCCGAGAAGGACGTCGCCGCGCTCTATGGCCCGTCGCTCGTCTCGCCGCAGAAGGACGACCGGAGCTTCACGATCAACTACTTCGCGCTGCTCGGGCGCGAGCCGACCTGGCGCAAGGTCGATCCTGCAGCGCTGGTCCAGCCGCCCATGAGCGACACCATCCAGCTGGCGGCGCGGAGCCGATAGAGTCCCTAGGAAAAGATCTGCGCGCGCCAGATCTGGTTGGCGCCGCCGTTCCAGCCCCAGGCGATGACGGCGCTGCCCTCGGCCGTCGCGCTTTCCTTGACGTCGGCTACGCGTGAGTGATCGTAGTTGTTGAGCGCGAACCAAGGGCCCTGGACCATGTCGACCGTGAAGACGAACTGGCTCTGATAGTATCCGCCGAAGTCGTTTTCGATCAGCAGGAACTGGGGTTTATCCCACGGATACCAGTTCATGCGCGGACCGCCGAATTCCGCCTGCTGCAGACTGAGCACGAAACCGCCGTCGACCTGGCCGCAGGTGAAGACCGTGTTGTCGATCAGCGGACCATTCGCGAGGTTGTGGATGAAGGCACCGTCCAAGGCCAGCGCGAGCACGAGGTTTTCGCTGTCGAGGTAGGAATGGAGGCGAACGCAGACATCGTCGGCGAATTCGCTCTGGCTCAGCAGATTGCCGTAAGCGTCAGGCATTGCCGTCCCCGTGTGGAAATCTAGCTGCGCGCGGTCGTTTGCAGCGGATCGTCGTAGAACGCCAGACCGCGGCGCGGGCGGTGGCGCTTGACCGGGTCCTTGAACGGCAGGAGACCTGCGCGCGGAGCGGCAAAGCGGGCTTCGTGCTCGTAAAACTCGTCGAACCCCGGCCAAGGGACGTGGCCTTCGGTGTGCTGGTACCAGCCGAGCTTGTAGAACGCGTCGGGATCGGCGCCCGGAGCGGGCATCGCATCGGTCGGGGTCGCCGCACCGAAGATCGCCCAAGCCGCCTGCGCCGCGCGCACCGCCTGCCACATCCCTGTCGGGTCGACCCAGGAATCGCCCTTTTCGGCGACCCCGCTGGTGATCAGCAGCGGCCGTGGCGCCCTGAGCGCGATCAGCGTGTGTGCGTCCACCGGCAGGTTGGCGGTAGTCCGGTCGCCGCCGGCGTAGGCCATCGCGTTGGGAGTGAACCAGTGGAACTCGCCAGAGGCGGCGAGGTTCTCCCAGGTCTCGCCGAAATTACGCCGCATCAGCTTGGCCCCGCCGGCACCCGAGCTCGAGACGTTGGCGTCGGCGAACGCGTGATCGAACGCGGCGGCCACGAGCACGCCCTTGCCGAAGCGCGAGTGACCCTGCAGCGAGATGCGCTGGCCGTTGATCCGCGGATCGCGCGCCAGTTCCTCGCGCAACTGGCTCGCGCCCCAGCCCCACGCGCGCAGCGCGCCCCAGTCGTATTGCTCGCGCGGCCAGCGGGCGAGGGCGATCACCCCCTGCTGCATCTGCCCGCCGTTGTCGGCCTGCAGCATCTGCGGGCGGTAGGCGACGTGGGTGAAGCCGTGCGCCAGCGCGCTGGCGACGCCGTCGGGCGGAGGCGGGCCGCCACCGAAGTTGGGCGTGCGCCCGCCCGGCCAGACGTAAGTGTAGTCGATCAGTGCCGGCGTGCCCGCGGCCCGGGTGGGGAAGGTGACGGTGGCATCGATCGTCGGGCCCATGCGGCCGTCGGGAGCGATGACCTGGCCGGTCCATTGCTCGGCGGTCGCGCCCGGTTGTGTCGTTTCGACCGGCGCTTTGGTCCAGACCACGCGAAACTGCGCGACGACCTCGGGAATGCGGCCGACCCAGTTGTCCTCGACCAGGCGGGCCAACTCCGCGCGGCGCCCGGCCCATTGCTCGGGCGTCGGGGCTTGCGAGGTGGCGAACAGCGGGGGCAGGCCGAACGGGGCGACCTTGCTCTCGTCGGAATTGGCGGCGTTGGCGTCGGTCGGCGTGCCGCTCGCGCCGCGGCGCAGCTCGCCGAATCCGAAGCGCTCGCGCTCGGCGGAATGCACATCCTCCGACGTCTGTGCGGTGGCCCCTGCGCCCGCGAACAGCACCAGCGCGGCGAACGCCGCTGCAAGCCATCGACCCATCGAATTACCCCGTCCCTTGGGAGCCCGATCCTCGCCCGCGGATGTCCTCTCCGCCACCCTGCGGGAGCACGATCGGGCCCCCCTCACCTGTCGGCTCCCGATCCCGAAGGGCTCCGACACGTCGATGATAGCGGTAACCGAGGAGTGGGGCCAGAGTGTGGCCGGATCGTCCCGTCGAGGCCCTTTATAGGGTGATCACTGCTCCCCCAGCATCCGCGCTTTTATACATCGCCTCGATCAGCCGGATGTCGCGCAGGCCCATCTCACCGGGGGTGAGATGTGGACGATTGGTCCGCGCTGCTTCGGAGAACCCGTCGAGCTGCGCCGCGAACTGGGTCATCGGGTTGCCGGTGCCGATCTGGCGCCGCGGCTGGCCGCCGCCGTCCATTACCAGATTGTTGTCGTCGTAAGTCGTCGCCTGCTGCATTTCGATCGAGGCGGTGGCGCCCATGTAATGCTGACGCGAGACGTAAGGGTTGTGGCAGTACGACGACCAGCCGGTGACGTTGATCCCGCTGGCCATCGTGACGCGCCAGTCTATCCCGCCCTCGACCTCGGCGAAGCGCGGGTCGTCCTTCGGGTAGGCGTAGAGCGCCGAAACCGAGGTCGGGGTATCGCCCTCGAGCATCATCAGCGAGGTGTTGAGCCCGTAGACCCCGATGTCGAACATCGAGCCGCCGCCGGCGAGCGCCTTCTCGAGCCGCCACTTGTGCGGCGGGAAGGCGAGGTTGGCGTTGAACCCGTGGGCGTTCTGCACCGCGCGGATCGCGCCAAGCTCGCCCGCCGCGATGCGGCGCTTGGCCTCGCGGTTGGTCGGCTCGAAGTGCACGCGGTAGGCGACGCCGAGCTGGCGACCGTTGGCCTTGGCCGCGGCGACCATCCGTTCGCACTCGGCGCTGGTCGAGGCCATCGGCTTCTCGCACAGCACGTGCTTGCCGGCCTCGAGCGCGCGCACCGTGTACTCCGCGTGCAGGCCCACCGGCAGCACCACGTAGACGCAGTCGATCTCGGCGTTGTCCTTCATCGTGTCGTAGTTGGCGTAGTCGTAGAACCGGCTGACGCCGTGCCGCGCACCGAGGTCGCGCGCCTTGGCGGCGTTGCCCGAGACGAACGCGGTCATGCGCGACTGGCGCGCATCGGCGAAGCCGGGGATCACCTGGTTGATCCCGAAGCTGCCGAGCCCGACGATCGCCCAGCGCATCTTCTCGCCGGGCACGGCCGGCTGCGGCGCGGCGTCGCCCGGCATCGGCTGGCCCTGCGCGCTCTGCGCCATCGCGCGCGTGGCGGTGAGCGCGGCGCCTGCGGCGCTGGCCGCGGCAAGGATATGGCGGCGGGTGAAATTGGTGTCGCTGGCGGACATGTCTGTGCTCCCCTCTCCCGTGGACTCTGCCTTTGGGGGTAGCGCTACCATGCACGATTCCGCGCGGCTGTCACGCGTCGGGTGAGGGTACCCACTTCATCACCCCGCCGGCGAACGGGGTCCACCAGCCGGTGCGCACGCCCGCGGCGGCGAGCATGTCGCTGCTCCACTGATTGCAGGTGTTGCTGACGGTGTATTCGCCCGGCGCATCGTAGAACACGTCCTCGGGTCCGTAGCCGTCGTGGCGCACGCGCTCGCCCAGCGGCAGCGTGCGCTCGATCGCGGCGACCAGCCGGCCGTACTGCGCGGGGGTGAGCGTGAGCGGTCGGAAATCGTTGGAGGGAGCAGGGCGGACGTAGTGCGCAGCGTGGATCAGCCCTTCGCCGCCCACGCCGACGATGCGCAGCACGGTCATCGGCGAAAGGTCCCACCAGGTCGGGGTGTTGAGGAATACCTCCTTCTCGCCCCAGCTCACCGCGACGTGGGTGAAGCCGCGATCGGGCACGGGGAGGTCGGCGACCGGGAACACCGGGCGCCAGTCCTTCTCCGGCGTGACCAGCGGCAGCACCAGCTCGGTGTGCACGCCGTTGGTGCCGACCATGATCTCGATCCCTTGCGCGGGCTCGCGCCAGCCGGAATTGCGCGGAATCGAGGAGCCGATCCAGCCGCCGAGCGCGAACAGGAGCACGACCAGCACCAGGCCGGCAGCCGCCCAGCCGAGTGCGCGCGCGCCGCGCTTCAGATGGCGCGCCGGCGCAGCCACAGGATCGACCAGTCGCCGTTGACCAGACGCGCGGCGAGGCGGAAGCCGGCGGTGCGGTAAGCAGCGCGCACCGCGGGCTCCTGCGTGGTGAGCAGCCCCGCGAGCAGCAGGCTGCCGCCCGGCCGAACCGTGTCGGCGAAGTCGCCCGCCAGGGCGACCAGCGGGCCGGCGAGGATGTTCGCGATGAGCAGATCGTACGGCGCGCGGCCGGCGAGCAGCGCGTCGTCCATGCCCTCGGCGACGACCATCGCCAGCTCACCGCGTCCGGTGCCCAGCGGCACGCCGTTGAGCAGCGCGTTTTCGACCACGACCGGCTCGCACACCTCGTCGATGTCGCTCGCGATTGCGCTGGCGCCCGGCCAGAGCCTCAGCGCGGCGAATGCAAGCAAGCCGGTGCCGGTGCCGATGTCGGCGAGGTTGCGCACCACGACGCCGCGCCGCCGCATCGCATCGAGCATCGCGAGGCAGCCGGCGGTTGTCGCGTGCTGGCCGGTGCCGAACGCCTGCGCGGCGGGAATGACCAAGTCGATCGCCTGCCTGTCGACAGGGAAATCGGGCGTGTGGATGTGGAACCGGCCGGCGCGGATCGGCGCGGTGAGCTTCTGCGTCTCGGCGACCCAGTCGGTGTCGGGCAGTTTCTCGGCCGAGAGTCGAGGCGCGCGGCCATCGAACAGCGCGGCCACCGCGGCGCGGTCGGCCTTGTCCGGCTTGTGCGGCAGGTAGGCCTCGAGCACCCAATCGTCGGGCCGGTGTTCGGCGATCTCGCTGCCGGTGAGCACGATCCCGGGGTCCCACTCGTCGAGCGCCTCGTGCGCCGCCAGCGCGGCCTGCACCACGGCCTTCGGGGCCCGCGCGAACAGCTTCCAGCTCATTGGCCCGCGGCCTCGCGCGCCAGCCGCTCCTCGAGCTGCCCGCGGGCGAACTCGGCGCGGTGGCTGCAGGAGAAGTCGTTGAACAGCGGCGCGTCGCCGGCGAGGCGCTCGTAGAACTGGCTTGCGCCGGGATGCGGGGTGATGACGAAATCGCATTCGATCGCGTCGATCTTGTCGATCGTGCGCCGGAACGCCGCGAGGTATTCGGGATGATCGGAGTAGCGATAGTCGTCCGCCGAGACCGAAGTCAGGCTGTCGACGTAGGCGACTGTCGGGCAGTCGCGGATTCCGTCGCACGACTGCCAGGTCCAGCTGGTCGAGCCTGGCGAATGGCCGGGCGTGGCGTGCATCGTCAGCTTCAGCCGACCCAGCGTGAGCTCCTCTCCGTCCTGCATCACACGGTCGACGCGCGCGGCGTCGAACGGGGGGTTGATGCCGAACTGCGGGTCTGCCGGATCGTAAGTGCCGGTTGCGAGCTGGTGGCTGGCCGCGGCGTTGGCCGCGAGCTTCGCGCCGGTCAGCGCCTGCAGTGCGGCCACCCCGCCGACGTGGTCGTGGTGCTCGTGGCTGGTGACCATCCACTTGACCTCGTCGAGCGCAAAGCCGAGCGCACGGATGTTCGCGGCGACCAGCGGCGCGGCCTCGGCCGGGCCCGTATCGACGAGAATGTGGCCCTCGTCGCCGGCGAGCAGCAGCACGACGATGCCGCACGTGCCGACGTCGTAGATGTTGCCGTAGACCCGGATCGGCGGTGCCGGATCGGCCCAGCCGTCCTTGCCCTCGCACTGGCGGAAGAACTCGGGCAGCGGCGTGCCCTCGGACAGCTCGTCCTGCGCGCTGGCGGGCGCGCATCCGGCGAGCAGCGCGGCGGCGAGGGCGGCAAACCTAACGAACATAACTGGCTCCATTGGCGTCGAGCACCGCGCCGGTCATGCTCGGCGGCGCGTCGAGCGCACAGAACGCAACCATTGTGGCGATCTCCTGAGGGGTGGCGACGCGGCCGAGCGGGATATCGGCGAGCAGCGCGGGTCCGCCGCGGCTTTCGAGGTAGTCCTCGGCCATCGCGGTGTCGGTGAAGCCGGGCGCGATGGCGAAGCTGAGCACGCCTTTCGCCGCGTAGGCGCGGGCGATCGTCTTGTGCAGCGCGAGCATGCCGCCCTTCGATGCGGCGTAGTGCCAGTGGTCGGACGAATCGCCGCGATGCCCGGCGCGGCTGGCGATGTGGACCAGCCGGCCCTGGGTGCCGCGCTCGAGCCAGTGCCGCACCGCGAACCGGCTCAGTTGCGCGGCGGCGCTGAGGTTGATCCGCAGCATGTCTTCCCACGCGTCGAGCCAGGCGATGTCCGAGCTGTCGAGCGGGTTGGCGGCGAACACGCCGGCGTTGTTCACCACGGCATCGATCGTGCCGCCTGCGAGCTCGAGCGCCTGCTCCCACAGCACCTGCGGTGCCGGCGGATCCGCGAGGTCGGCGGCAATGGTCTCGGCGTCCCAGGCGTAAGTCGCATGGCCGATCACCCGCGCACCGCGGGCGCGGAGCGAGTCGGCGATGGCCCGGCCGATTCCGCGGCTCGACCCGGTGACGAGGATGGTGGGCATCGAACGGTCCCTAGCCGCGGACGCGGCCGGCGGAAAGGTTGCCGCGGCCCGGCTTGCACGGGGATGAACAATCGCTAAGGGAAGCGCACACTCGCAACCTCGGGACACCGCATGGCCGAACGCCCGCTCTCGCCGCATCTGTCGATCTGGAAATGGGGGCCGGCGATGCTGGTCTCGATTCTTCACCGGGTGAGCGGCGACGGGCTGGCGCTCGTGGGCCTGCCGGTGCTGCTGTGGTGGCTCGGCGCGCTGGCTAGCGGGCCGGCAGCCTACGAGACCTTCACGTCCGTCGCGACCGCCTGGTACGGCTACGTCGTGCTGGTCGGGCTCAGCTGGGCCTTCTTCAACCATTTCGCCTCGGGCGTGCGGCACTTCGTGCTCGACATCGGCGCCGGGTACGAAGTCGATCGCAACAATCGCTGGTCGGTGGTCACCACCGCCGCCGGCTTCGTGCTGACTGCGGCCTTCTGGGCCGCGGTCGTGCTGCTGTAGGGGCTGAGATGAAGCACGGAACCGCTCTCGGACGCGTGCGTGCGCTGGGCTCGGCGCACGAGGGAACGCATCACTGGTTGCTGCAGCGGTTCACGGCCGCCGGCAACCTGCTCACGGTGCTGTTCCTCGCGGTGTCGTTCGTGGCGCTGCCCGACTTGTCCTACGCGACGGTGCGCGCCTGGCTCGGGCATCCGCTGCCCGCGCTGGCGATCGGACTGATGATCGTCTCGGTCTTCTGGCATGCGCGGCTCGGGCTGCAGGTGCTGGTCGAGGACTACGTGCACGGCGCCAGCCGGTTCGCCGCGATCCTGCTGCTCAACCTTACGGCTTTCGCCGGCGCCGCGTTCGGGCTGCTGAGCCTGGTGCGGATCGTGGCCGGGGCAACCGCCGAGACGGCCGCTGCCGCGGCCGCGGCAGCGCAGGTGCAGCAAGCGCTGCAGGGCATGATGGGCGGAGGCATGCCGCAATGAGCACCGCGCCGTCGTACAAGATCGTCGACCATACCTACGACGTCGTCGTCGTCGGTGCTGGCGGTTCGGGCCTGCGCGCGACGATGGGTTCGGCCGAATCCGGCCTCAAGACCGCGTGCATCACCAAGGTGTTCCCGACCCGCAGCCACACTGTCGCGGCGCAGGGCGGCATCGCCGCGAGCCTCGGCAACAACTCGCCCGATCACTGGACGTGGCACATGTACGACACCGTCAAGGGGTCGGACTGGCTGGGGGACCAGGACGCGATCGAGTACATGGTGCGCGAGGCGCCCAACGCGGTTTACGAGCTCGAGCACGCGGGCGTGCCGTTCTCGCGCAACGCCGACGGGACGATCTACCAGCGCCCGTTCGGCGGCCACATGCAGAACATGGGCGAAGGCCCGCCGGTCCAGCGCACTGCCGCTGCGGCCGACCGCACCGGCCACGCCATGCTGCACGCGCTGTACCAGCAGAGCCTCAAGTACGACGCCGACTTCTTCATCGAGTATTTCGCGATCGACCTGATCATGGCGGGCGGCAAGTGCGTCGGGGTGATCGCGCTGTGCCTCGACGACGGCTCGATCCACCGCTTCCGCGCGCAGGCCGTGGTGCTGGCGACCGGCGGCTACGGCCGCAGCTACTTCACCGCGACGAGCGCCCACACCTGCACCGGCGACGGCGGCGGCATGGTGCTGCGCGCGGGGCTGCCGCTGCAGGACATGGAGTTCGTGCAGTTTCACCCGACCGGGATCTACGGCGCCGGCGTGCTGATCACCGAAGGCGCGCGCGGCGAGGGCGGCTACCTGACCAACTCCGAGGGCGAGCGCTTCATGGAGCGCTATGCGCCCTCCGCGAAGGACCTCGCCAGCCGCGACGTGGTCAGCCGCTCGATGGCGCTCGAGATTCGCGAGGGTCGCGGCGTGGGTCCGAACAAGGACCACATCTTCCTCCACCTCGACCACATCGACCCCAAGGTGCTCGCCGAGCGGCTGCCCGGGATCACCGAGAGCGGCAAGATCTTCGCCGGCGTCGACCTCACCCGCCAGCCGCTGCCGGTGGTGCCGACGGTGCACTACAACATGGGCGGCATCCCGACGAACTACCACGGCGAGGTCATGACGATCGGCGCCGACGGCGATCCCGAGACTGTGGTGCCCGGCCTGTTCGCGGTCGGCGAGGCGGCTTGCGTTTCGGTCCACGGCGCCAACCGGCTCGGCTCGAACTCGCTGATCGACCTCGTGGTGTTCGGCCGCGCGACCGGGCACCGGCTCAAGGAGCTGCTCAAGCCCGGCGCCGCGCAGGACGAGCTGCCCAAGGACAGCGCCGAGCTCGCGCTGACCCGGCTCGACCACTTCCGCAACGCCAGGGGCAGCCAGCCGACCGCGGCAATCCGCACCGCCATGCAACGCTGCATGAGCCAGCACGCCGCGGTGTTCCGCACCGATGCGTTGATGGCCGAAGGCAAGGCGCAGCTGGCGACGATCTACCAGTCGATGCAGGACGTCTCGGTCACCGACCGCTCGCTGATCTGGAACAGCGACCTGATCGAGACGCTCGAGCTCGACAACCTGATCAGCCAGGCGACCGTCACGCTGCACGGTGCGCACAACCGCAAGGAATCGCGCGGCGCCCACGCGCACGAGGACTTCCCCGATCGCGACGACGCGAACTGGATGAAGCACACCGCGAGCTGGTTCGACGGCTGGGGCGGCAACGGCGGCAGCGTGCGGCTCGATTACCGCCCGGTGCACGAATACACGCTGACCGACGACGTCGAGTACATCAAGCCGAAGAAGCGGGTGTATTGAACGGCTTTTCCCCGGAACGAGGTTCGCTCCCAAGGGTTAACCCTAACACGGGTTAGCATCTGCTGCGCGGGGCGTACGGGGACGGGGTGAGGGACATTTCGAGCATTACCGACGAAGCCGAACGGCGCCGTGACGCAGCGCTCGCACGCTATGCGATCTTCGACAGCGCGCGCGAGGAGTCGTTCGACGAGATCGTTCGCCTGGCGGCCGACATTTGCGACGTGCCGATTGCGGTAATCAATTTCGTCGGGTCCGACCGCCAGTTCTTCAAGGCCGAGATCGGGCTCGGCGTGCGCGAGACGCCGCTCCAAGTGTCGTTCTGCGCGCATGCGGTGCGCGAGGACGACTTCATGGTCGTCGAGGATGCCACAAAGGATTCGCGCTTCGCGGAGTTTCCGCAGGTGGCGAGCGAGCCTGGCATCCGGTTCTACGCGGGCGCGATGCTGCGGACGCAAGACGGGCTTCCGGTCGGCTCGATGTGCGTGCTCGACACGCGGCCGCGCGCGATCACCGAGCTCCAGCGGCGCACGCTGGAGGTCTTCGCGCGGCAGATCATGCACCAGCTCGATCTGCGCGTCGCGCTCAAGGAGCGGGCGGAGCAGGAACGGCGCTACCGTCTGCTGTTCGATTC
Source organism: Croceibacterium sp. (assembly GCA_036519255.1). GTDB lineage: Bacteria > Pseudomonadota > Alphaproteobacteria > Sphingomonadales > Sphingomonadaceae > Croceibacterium_A. Next base: position 10,193 of record DATDLP010000428.1, on the reverse strand, counting down.
GATGGATGAGGGCTTCTGCGTCATCGAGTTCCTCGACGGGCCGCACGGACCGCTCAGCGACTACGTCCATGTCGAAGCCAATGCCGCATACGCTGCGAACGCCGGCATCCCCGATGTCGTCGGCCAGCGGCTTCGCGAGATGGTCTCGCCCGAGGCTGCCGACGACTGGGCGGCGCGCTATCGCGAGGTGCTGCTGACAGGCGAGCCGATCCGGTTCGAGCGCGCGCTCGAGGAGACCGGCCGCTACCTGTCCTTGTCGTCGTTCCGCATCGAGCCTCCAGAGCTGCGCCAGGTGGCGGTGCTGTTCCAGGACATGACCGCTCGGCGCAAGGCGGAGATCGACCTGCTCGAGCTCAACCACACGCTCGAGCAGCGGGTCGAAGAAGAGCGCGGGCGCTTCGTCGCGGCCGAGGAGGCGCTGCGCCAGGCGCAGAAGATGGAGGCGGTCGGCCAGCTCACCGGCGGCCTCGCGCACGACTTCAACAACCTGCTCGCCGGGATCACCGGCTCGCTCGAGATGATCGGCACGCGGCTCGCGCAGGGGCGGTCGAGCGACGTCGAGAAGTATCTCTCGGCGGCGCAAGGCGCCACCCGCCGCGCTGCGGCGTTGACGCACCGCCTGCTCGCATTCGCGCGCCGCCAGACGCTCAATCCGCGGCCCCTGATCGTCAACGACCTGCTCCCGGATCTGGTCGAGCTGGTTCGCCGCACTGTCGGGCCCGGGATCGCCGTGGAATCGGCTGCCGCAGCTGCGCTGTGGCCGACCTCTGTCGATGCCAACCAGCTCGAGAACGCGCTGCTCAACTTGTGCATCAACGCACGCGACGCGATGCCCGACGGCGGCCGGCTGACGATCGAGACGGCCAACAAATGGCTCGACGCTTCCGCCGCCAGGCAGCGCGGAATCGAGGAAGGGCAGTACGTCACCGTCTGCGTCAGCGACAACGGCGTCGGGATCGACAAGGACACGCTGGAAAAGGTGTTCGAGCCGTTCTTCACCACCAAGCCGATCGGCGAGGGTACCGGGCTCGGGCTGTCGATGGTCTACGGCTTCGCGCGACAGAGCCATGGGCACGTGCGAATCTACTCGGAAGTAGGGCAGGGGACCATGGTTTGCCTCTACCTGCCGCGCCACTTCGGCGAGGTGGAAAAGGAAGAGGCGCACGTTCTGCTTGACGCACCGCCGCTCGGCAGCGGGGGCAAGTCCGTGCTGGTCATCGACGACGAGCCGGTCATCCGCATGCTGGTGGTCGACGCACTCGAGGAAATGGGTTTCGAGTGCGCGGAGGCCGGCGACGGACCCGAGGGCCTGGCGATCCTCGAGCACGCGGAGCGGCTCGACCTGCTGATCACCGACGTCGGCCTGCCCGGCGGGCTCAACGGCCGCCAGGTGGCCGACCGTGCGCGCGAGTTGCGGCCGGATCTGAAAGTGCTGTTCATTACCGGCTATGCCGAGAACGCGGCGCTCAACCACGGCCACATCGGCCCCGGCGTGAGGGTGCTGACCAAGCCGTTCTCGGTTAGCGAGCTGACCGGCCGGATCGAGAGTTTGCTGGCCTGAAGCGTGCGAGCATTCGGTTGAATTGCGGCCCCCGCGTCGCGTAAACGCGTCACGGGATCACCGTACGGGGCGCTATGGACGGTTACCTGCTGGCCAAGACCATCCACGTGATCTCTGCGACCGTGCTGTTTGGCACCGGCCTCGGCATCGCGTTCTTCTTCCTGATGGGCGTGCGTGACGGCGATCCGGGAGCAGCATGGTTCGCTGCGCGGACCACCGCGCTGGCCGACATGCTGTTCACGCTGACCGCCGGGATCGTGCAGCCGCTCAGCGGCTTCGCGCTGATCCACCTCGCCGGCTACGATCCCTGGGCGCCGTGGCTCCGCTGGACTTACGCGCTCTATCTGCTGGCGCTGGCCTGCTGGCTGCCGGTGGTGTGGCTGCAGCTGCGCATTCGCGACATGTTTGGCGCCAGGGTGGCGGGCGAGGCAATCGACGAGGTCCGGCTGCAGCGGTACTTTCGCTGGTGGTTTGCGCTCGGCTGGCCGGCGTTCGTCGGGCTGGTGATCGTGTTCTGGCTGATGGTGGCGAAGCCGGCATGACGCTGCGGGTGCTGGTTCTTGGGGGCTACGGCAACTTCGGTGGTTACGTGTGTCGCGCGCTGGCGGACGACGCCCGCATCCAGTTGATCGTGGCGGGGCGCAGCCGGGCGAAGGCCGAGAGCTTCGCAGCCGGGCTCGCCGCGGCCAATCCGGTTGAAGCGGCCGCGGTCGATATCGCCGATCCGACAGCGGCGCTGGCCGCCTGCCGGCCCAATCTCGTAATCCATACGGTCGGCCCGTTCCAGCAGCAGGACTATCGTGTCGCGCACGCGGCTATCGCCTGCGGCACTCACTATTGCGACCTCGCCGACGCGCGTGCGTTCGTGGCCGGGATCGGGGCGCTCGACGCGGCGGCAGGCGAGGCCGGCGTGGCGGTCATCGCGGGAGCCAGCTCGGTCCCCTGTCTGACGGCGGCCTATCTCGATGCCGCGCAGGCGGAGTTCGCGGCGATCGAGCACGTCGACTACGGCATCAGCGCCGCACAGCAGACCAACCGCGGGCTCGGCACGGCCAGTGCGATCCTGTCGTACGTTGGGCGTCCGTTCACCACCTGGCGCGACGGCGCGATGCGCCGGGTGTTCGGTTGGCAGGGGATCCACTCGGAAGTCTACCCGGACCTGGGCCGCCGCTGGTTCGGCTACTGCGACATTCCCGACCTCGACCTGTTCCCCGCACGCTACCCGACGCTGAAGTCCATGCGGTTCTGCGCCGGGCACGAAATCGCGACCTTGCATTTCGGGACCTGGCTGCTGAGCTGGCTGGTGCGCTTGCGGGTGCTGCCGCGGCTCGACCGCTGGTCGGGTTTTCTGCTCGGCGCCTCGTTCCTGTTCGACCGCTGGGGAAGCGGCCGCAGCGGCTTTCACATGGCGATCGAAGGCAAGGGGCGCGACGGCGCTCGGCTGGTGCGGCATCACTGGATGATCGCCCGGCAGGGGCACGGTCCCAACATTCCCTGCATGCCCGTGATCCTGCTCGCCCGGAAGCTCGCCGCGGGCGAGGGGATCGCACCCGGCGCCCGCCCGTGCCTCGACCTGATCTCGCTCGACGAATATCTCGGCGCGCTGGCCGGGCTCGATGTAAGCGTCATCGCGCGATGAGGCAGTCTTACAGCTATCGCTCCGATCCCGCGGTTCCGCCGTTCGACGACAGCCGGCCGCTGTTCATCTTCGACGGTATCTGCGTGCTGTGCTCGGGCGGCGTCGGCTGGATCATGCGCCACGACCCGCACGCGCGGATCGCGTTCACCGATGCGCAGGGCCCGGTGGGGCAGGCGATCTACCGGCACTACGGACTCGACTTCGACGACACCTATCTGTTCCTCGCCGAAGGCCAGCCCCACACGCTGATCGAAGGCTACTTCGAAGTGGCGCGAGTGCTCGGTGGCGTTTGGCGCCTTGCCGGGGTGTTCCGGCTGATCCCAAGGCCGCTGCGCGACGCGTTCTATCGCCTGGTCGCGCGCAACCGCTACCGCTGGTTCGGCACCGCCGGGCATTGCGCGCTGCTGACCCCGGAGCAACGCGCCCGCCTGCTATGAGCGTGTAACCCGCTGAGGGGATCGGGTGGTCAGAAAGCGATGTTCGCCCGCGCGTAGTAGTACCCGCCGTTCACGCCGAAGGCCGAGAACTTCGGGTAGATCTCGACCGCCGGATCGCCCGCCGCCGCGGCCACTCTCAAGCCGGCTTGGTTCACGCGATCGGGTCGCACGTCGAACAGGTTGTTGGCCCCGAGCGTGAGGGTGAGCGCGTCGGTCACGCGGTGCGAGAGTTCGAGATCGGTGACGAAGGCGGCGCCCGTCTCGTCGAGATAATACTGCCCGTCGCCCGGGTCGGCATAACGCGAAGCGTTGCCGTAGAACGTCTCCCGCAGCGTCGCGGTCCACGGGCCATGCCGATACACCCCCGTGAGAATGCCCTTGAAGCGCGGCGAGGCCCACTCGAGCGTGGAGATCGCGACCGGGTCGAACAGGTTCTGGCCAGAGGCGGCGAGCTGCGGCGGGGTCGGGCGAATGTCGGTGACCTTGGTCGCGCTGTAGTTGGCGGCGAGCGACCAGTCGATCCGGCCGGCATCGCCGAGCGCGGTCGGGAAGGTCAGCACGAGATCGACGCCGCGGGTGCGGGTGTCGATGCCGTTCGAGAACACGTTGATGCCGGAAAACGGCACGTTCTCGAGCACGTTGCCGTTGGCGATGATCGCCAGGTTGACCGCCTGGGAGCGCACCACGCCGGCGTAAGTACCGTAGAGGGTGCCGCTCCCGACCACCCGGTCGCGGATGGAGATCTGGTAGGCGTCGATCGTGAGCGTCGCGCCGGCCCACGGCTCGGCGACGGCGCCGAGGCTGAAGTTGGTCGAATGCTCGGGCGAGAGCGGCTCGATGCCGATCAGCCGCGCGGCATCGGCGTTCGGCGGGAGCTGCACGAAGGCGGAATTGGGCTGCACGTTGGTTGCCGAGTAGTAGGCTTCGGCCAGCGTCGGGGCCCTGAAGCCGGAGCTCGCGGTGCCGCGCAGGGCCAGCGCGGGCGAAATCGCGTAGCGCACGCTGGCCTTGCCGACCAGCGTCTCGCCGAAGTCGGAGAAGTGCTCGGCGCGGGCGGCCAGGTTTAGCGTCAGATCGGAGGTCGGGAAAACGGTCGCTTCGGCGTAGGCGGCGAGGTTGTCGCGGCCATGCCGGCCGGCGTCGGTCAGCGAGAAGCCGGGAAACGATTGCGAGCCGGCCTTGTAGCGCGACGCGGGATCGCCCTCCTGCAGCTCGTAGGTCTCGTGGCGGTACTCGGCGCCGAACGCCAGGGTAAGCGGCTGCGCCAGACCCACTTCGAGCGGTCGGCGGACGTCGAGGTTCGTCGTCCACTGCATCGCCTCGAACGCCCCCGCCTCGAAATCGGTCGGCGTCGCGCCCGTGTCGCGGAACAGGTCGACGTTGGCGGACTCGGTGACGCGTACACGATTGTCGTTGCGGCCGTAGGTCGTGCTCAGGTCCCACTGCCATCCTGCGTGTTCGCCGCGCAGGCCGAAGGTTGCGGACACGTCCTGCTGGCGCAGGCGGTCGACCGGGCTGAACCCGAGCGGATAGATCTCGGGCAGACGCGTCGGCAGCCTGAAGTTGGCCCACCCGCCGGCGTCCTTGTAGCCGAAGGTGCCGAACGCGTAGAGCTCAACGTCGGGCGACACCTCGTAACCCGCATTGAAACTCAGCAGGTGCAGCCAGTAGCGCGCATCGCCGAACACCTTGTTGAGCAGGGGATAGCCCGGCAGCTCGCGCCACTCGGGATGCTGACCCGAGGCGATGGCGGCTTCCACGCGGGCATCCGGGCCGCCCGCGTTGCTGTAGTCATGAAAGCGGCTCTCCGCGGTCAGGTTGACGAAGCCCTCGGAGCCCAGTCCGAAGCCGACATTGATCGAGGCGCCGGCGGTTTCGCCGTCGCCCTGCCAGTATTGCCCGGCGTGCGCGCTGGCTTCGCCGCCGCTCGCATCGTCGCCAAGAATGATGTTGATGACCCCCGCGATCGCGTCGGAGCCGTACTCGGCCGCTGCGCCGTCGAGCAGAACCTCGACGCGCTCGACGCCGGCCATCGGAATGAAATGCAGGTCGGGCGCCGCGCCGCCCTGGAATGCGCTCGACAGCACGGAGAGGTTGGCCGTCCCGTGCCGCCGCTTGCCGTTCACCAGCACGAGCGTGTGGTTCGGCGAAACGCCGCGCAGCCGCGCGGCCAGCGTCTCGTTGGCAAGGTCGTTGCCGACCGGCTGCGTGTTGAGCGACGGCAGCGTTGCCGCCAGCGCTCCCATCAGGCCGGCCGAGCCCGTCCGCTCGAGCGTCGCCTCATCGATCACCTGGATCGGCGCCGGACTGTCGACCGCCCGGAGCCCGCTCGCGCGGGTGCCGGTGACGATGATCGGGGCATCGACGGGCTCGTCCTGGGCCAACGCAGGTTGTGCAGAACCAAGCGCCGCAAGCGCGGCGCCCCAAACCACTTGTGCCATCTGTACCCCACGTCCCTGCGAAGGCCGCGGTCTAGCCGTCAGCCGTTAATTCGGCGTATTCTCCCGAACGCCTTTCGCGCCGCTCGCAGGCATGCCGCAGGGCTTGACTTGCGCCCGCTTCCCGCGCCAGCCTCGCGCTTGCGGAGGGACGATGGGGCGAATCCTGGCGACGGTTCTGGCGATGGTGCTCGTTGCGCCCGCGTGGGCGCAGCAGACGGCCGAGCCGATCAACCCTCCGCCGCACGTCTCGCCGTGGCCCAACCTCGGCACCGGCCAGAACGACCGCCAGCAGCAGGCGAGCCTCACGCTCGGCCCTGAACTGCAGCGCGGGCAATCGGCGCGTGAGATGCTGGCCGAGCGGCGCAAGTTCGACACAGCGCTCGCCGCGCTCAAGCCGCAACGCAGCGGGACCGTCGACGCCTACGTCGTGGCGATCGCGCTCGACAGCGATCCGGTGTTCTCGCGCGAGGCGCGCGAGGCGGGCAGGGTGCTCGCCCGTCGCTACGACGCCGAAGGACGCACGATCACGCTTGCGGGGCCCGACGGCCGAAGCGGAGGGCTACCCAAGGGATCGCTCACCTCGCTGACCCTGACGCTGGCGCGGATCGCCGAGCTGATGGACCCGGCGGAGGATGTGCTGGTGCTCTATTCGACCAGCCACGGCGCGCCGACCGGGCTCGCGTACCACGAGGGCGACAGCGGCTTCGGCCTGCTCTCGCCGTCGCGGCTCGGGCTGGTGCTCGGCGAACTCGGCATCAGGCGGCGGATCCTGCTTTTGAGCGCGTGTTACTCGGGGGTGTTCGTACCGTTTCTGCGCAGTCCGGACACCGCGATCGTCACCGCCGCCTCGGCCGATCGCACCTCGTTCGGGTGCCAGGCCGAGAACGACTGGACCTTTTTCGGCGACGCGCTGGTCAACAACGCGCTGCGCAAGCCGCAGCCGCTCGACGTCGCGGCGACCGAGGCGCGCCAAGCGATCGGCGGCTGGGAAGCACGCTTCGGCCTGCAGTCGTCACAGCCGCAGGTGGTGATCGGCGAAACCGTGAGCCAGTGGCTGCCCGGGCTCGAGGCGCGCGGTCCGCGCACCGCGACGCCGCCGGTCGGCGCGCCCGCGATCAGCTCGATGCGGGGTGCCGGGGGGCGCTAACTATAGGCCGTGTCGAGCGGCCGGTTCTTCAGGGCAGGTCAGGGGTGGGATCCTGACGTTCGTGCAGCACACGGACGATCTCGGTTGCCACCTCCGACACCAGATAGAACACGAGGTGGTGGCCGCTTCGCATCCGTTGCAAGCCGAGACCCGATTGCGCATGAACGGGAAACCGTTCCGGAAAGCTCGCGAGACTGGCAATGTCGGCGCGAAGCGTTGCGGTGTAGGTTCGGGCCTGTTCCAGCCCCCAGCGCGCTATCGTGTAGTCGGCGATCAATTCGATGTCGGCTTCCGCTTCGGGACGCAGCACGACGTCAGGCATCGGTCGCGGGGCCGAACTTCCGGTCCATGAACGCATCCCAGTCGAATGGGCGGGCGGGGCCGCTATCGAGCCCCTTCTGCAGCTCGTGTTTCAGCGCCTCGATCTTCGCGTCCTCGGCGATGTAGCGACGCATCGCCTCGCGCACGACTTCGCTGGTCGAGCCGAACTCGCCCGACTCCACCTTGCGGCGGGCGAACTCGACGAAAGGCTGGCCCAGGGCGATCGAAGTGTTCTTGCTCATGCAAGCCGGTTACCAAATTCTGGTATCGGTAGCAACGTCTCGCGCCGGCCAATTACGTCCGGTCCCGTACAATCGCTCCAGCCGCAAAACGAAACGGCCGGCGGATACCCGCCGGCCGTCCGATTTCCCGATGGGAAGCGTCGATCCGCTTAGCGGCCGCCGCTCTCGCCCGCCGCCGAGCGATCGGCTTCCGAGGCTTCCTGCAGCGTGCCCGCGCGCGACGAGGTGATGTAGTTGCGCACCTGCACGTTGCCCTCGTGGCAGGCGTACTCGAAGAACCCGTAATCGTCGTTGCGGGTCCAGTCGAGGCGCGCGGTGAACGGCGCGGTGAACACTTCCGGATCCGAGTAGGTCATCTCGTAGACGATCGAGTTCTCGCCGGTCATCGTCAGCCGCTCGACCACCTTGGCCTTCTCGCTGGTCGGGATGGTGTTCCACGGCGGAACGCCCATCGTCGCCATGTTGAGCGGCGAGCCGTTGCGCGCGAACGAGTTCTGCGTCGCGCTGTCGCCGGACTTGAGGTTGGTGGTCTCGATCACCAGCGTGTTGCCTTCCCAGTGGCCGACGCTGTTGCCGAGCCAGGCCTCGACCGGCTCGGGCCAGTGCTGCGGATCGCCGGTGCGGATCGGGATCACGCGGCTGCCGAGCATCTCGAGCGTGATCGTGACGTAGCCCGGCGACTGGAACACGCGGATGCCGTTGTTGTAGCGGAACGGCAGCATCGAGGCAGGGAAGCCGCGGCTCACGCAGCGGTCCCACGCGTCGAAGTCGGTCACCCAGTTGTACTTGGTGTTCGGGGTCCAGCTCGAGCGGCCGGCGCGGTAGAGCGCCTCCGCCTGCGGGGTCAGCGGCGGCAGCTGGCCGTTCACCGGATCGACTACCAGATTGGTCCGGCGGCCCGAAGAGTCGGATTCGACCCAGTGGCCCATGCCGATCGTGCCGCTCTTGTCCTCGCGGTCATAGGCAGCATCCGACCCGTTGGCCTGCTGCAGGCGACGGGCGTACTCTTCCTCGGTCTGCCAGGCGCGGCCCTGGACGTTGGCCGGCCGGTTCATCGGCAGGCTGGCGATGTTGTCGATCGGCCAGGTGCCGCGCAGGTCGGGATCGCCCCACGCGGTCTTCTTCGGCTGGTAGGCGGTCGAGACCGGCGGCATCGAGGTCAGATCCTCCGGCGCCGGGGGCAGCATGCCCGCGGGTACCGGCGGCGGCGGACCGGGGGGCGGTCCCGGAGGGCCCGGCTGGGCCGTCGCGATGTTGGGCAGGGCGGCGAGGCACGCGGCCGCGGCGAGCGCCGTGGACACGCGAAGGGCGAAACTGCGGTGGTTCATTTCAGTGGGCTCCTCTCTGCGGGCGCCCCCTCCCACAGGCACGCCCCGGAATCTGCTGCGGGCCGCCGCGGCAGCCCTCGCCCGGGTGCATACTCCGCACGTTCGTTTCTTGTCGAGCGGAACCGGCGCAATTCAAGGCCGCAAAATTGTATCCGATTTGTATCAAGCGGGACGCGCTGTGGCGGCATGCTGACACCGGTGCCGGCGTGCTTGCGTCCGGCGGCCGGCCGCGCCTCAGGGGACGGTCGCCCGCCTGACGCTCAGGATCTTGACCGGCTGCGCGAGAAGCTGGCCCTTCATCCAGCCTTCGCCTTTCTCGGGATCGACCGGTGCGTCGAAGATCGCGCGGATCACCTCCATGCCCTCGGTGACCTGGCCGAAGGCGGCGAAACCGGCGCGCAGATCGGCATCGTCGCTTGCCGGATCGGCGTCGAGCCCCGGCTGTGGCGAAAGCATGATCGAGAAGTCGCCGTTCGCGCTGCCGGGCTCGAAACGGGCCATAGAGATCGTGCCCGCGAGGTGCTTGACCCCGGTCTCGCTGGTCGGCTCGTGCGCGATCGGCGGCAGGATCCGCCTGGGATCGTTTTGCGTTCCGCCTTGCACGAGGCCGTTCGGCTGCGGATCCCAGTCGAGCCGCATCGCGCGGTAGAACACGGTGCCGTCCAACCGCTTCTGGTCCACGTAGCGCAGGAAGTTGGTGGCCGTGATGGGCGCGCGTTCGGTCTCGAGCGCGATGACGATGTCGCCGAGCTCGGTTTTCATGACGACGGTGGTCGTTGCCTGCGCCCAGGCGGCGGCAGGCAGGAACAGGGCGGCGAGGATGAGGACGAATCGGTGCAGCATGTGCCGATTATGGAGGCGGCGCGCGGCTCCGCCAGCCACGTTTTCGGTCGGACGCGGTTGCGCGCTGGTCGAACCCCCGGTGTCGCGCGCGCGTCCCCGGGCAACGACAGTACGATGCGCAGCCCCGTTCCGCTCCTGGCACTGCTGGCGTCGTGCGCTGGCGCCACCGCGTCGGCCCATGCCCCTTACGTCCTCCAGCCGGGCCACGTCGATCTCGCGATCGGACCCGACGGG
>DATDLP010000427.1:0-15204 GCA_036519255.1 Croceibacterium sp. | reverse complement strand
CTTGATCCCGTCGATCGGCAGCATGCGCGCGGCGACTTTCTTCATCACCTCGTCGGTGCGCGACGTGGCGGATCCCGGCGGAAGCTGGATCACCGTCAGGAAGTAGGCCTGGTCCTGCTGCGGGATGAACCCGGTCGGGGTCATCCACAGCGCGGCGCCGGTCAGCGCGATCTGGCCGGCATAAGCCATCATCACCCGCTTCGGCATCGCGACCAGCCGCGCGGTCCAGCGAGCGTAAGCCTCGCTGAAGCGCTCGAAGCCGCGGTTGAACGCGCCGCCCGCGCGTTCGACCAGCTGGCGCCAGTAGGCGCCAGCGGGCGCATGCTCGTGCTTGCGCAACAGGAGCGCGGAAAGCGCCGGCGAGAGGGTGAGCGAGACGATGAGCGAAATCACCGTCGCGGCCGAGATCGTCACCGCGAACTGCTGGTAGAACGCGCCCGACATGCCGCCGATGAACAGCGTCGGCACGAACACCGCGCACAGCACCAGCACGATCGCGATCAGCGCCGCGCCGACCTCGTCCATCGAGGTGCGCGCGGCCTCGAGCGGGCTCATCCCGGCCTCGAGGTTGCGCTCGACGTTCTCGACCACCACGATCGCGTCGTCGACCACGATGCCGATCGCCAGCACCAGCCCGAACAGCGAGAGGTTGTTGAGCGAGAAGCCGAGCAGCGCGAGCACCGCGAAGGTGCCGATCAGCGAGACCGGGATCGCCAGCACCGGGATCAGCGAGGCGCGCCACTTCTGCAGGAACACCACGATCACCAGCACCACGAGGACGATCGCCTCGAGCAGCGTCTCGACCACTGCGTCGACCGATTGCTGGATGAACTCGGTCGGGTTGTAGACGATCTTGTACTCGAGCCCGGCCGGGAAATCGGCCGACAACTCGTCCATCGCGCTCTGCACGGCCTCGGCCGAGGCCAGCGCGTTCGAGCCGGGCTCCTGCAGCACCGGGATGATCACCGAGTCCTTGTCGTCGAGATAGGCCGAGGTGCCGTAGTCGTCGGCGCCGATCTCGACCCGCGCGACGTCGCCCACGCGCACCTGGCGCCCCTCGGCGTCGGTGCGGATCACGACATGCTCGAACTGCTGCGGGTCGGTGAAGCGACCTTGCGTCTCGACGTTGAGCTGGAACGCGCTGCCAGGGCTCGGCGGCTGGCCGAGCGTGCCCGCGGCGACCTGCACGTTCTGCGCCCGCAGCGCGGCGACGATCTCGCCCGCGGTCAGGTTGAGCGCGGCGGCCCTGCCGGGATCGATCCACACCCGCATCGCCAGCTCGCGGCTGCCGAACAGCCGCACGTCGCCGACGCCCTCGATCCGCGCGAGCCGGTCCTTGATCCGGGTCTGCGCGTAGTTCGAGATGTACTCGCGGCTCAGCGAGCCGTCGGGCGAGATCAGGTTGACCACCAGCAGGAAGTCGGGCGTGGTCTTGCGCGTAACGATGCCGAGGCGGCGTACGTCCTCGGGCAGGCGCGGCTCGGCGATCGCCACGCGGTTCTGCACCAGCACTTGCGCCTCGTCGAGGTCGGTGCCCTGCTCGAAGGTGACGGTGATCGTCACCCGCCCGTCGCCGGTCGACTGGCTCGACAGGTAGAGCATCCCGTCGACCCCGTTGATCTCCTGCTCGATCGGGTTGGCCACGGTATCGGCCACGGTCTCCGCCGAAGCGCCCGGATAGGCGGCGGTCACCGTAACCGTCGGCGGCACGACCTCCGGGTACTGCGACACCGGCAGGAAGAAGTACGAGATCGCGCCGACCAGGGTGATGATCACGGCGATCACCGCGGCGAAGATCGGCCGGTCGATGAAGAAGCGGGACAGGCGCATTTCGGGCTCCGATTGGAATCGAGGTCGGGCGTGGAGGGGCCGGTCAGCCGGCGAGCGAAGCCGCGCCCGGCGGGGTCTCGGCGGTCGTCGCAGCGGGCTTGGCAGGCTTGGGCGGATCGATCCGGTCCAGGCGGGCGGTCACCTTGCTGCCCGGCATGGCCATCTGCGTGCCCTCGATCACCACCCGGTCGCCGGGCGCGAGGCCGTTGCGGACCACGCGCAGCCCGCCGTCGATCAGCGGGCCGAGCGCAACCTCGCGCGCCGCGACCGTGCCGTCGCGGCCGACGACCAGCAGCAGCTTGCGCGTCTGGTCGGTCTGCACCGCGGTGTCGGGCACCAGCAGCGCACGCTCGGTGCCACCGCTGGCGAGGCGCATGTTGCCGAACATGCCGGGGGCGAGGAAGTTGTCGGGATTGCGCACCAGCGCGCGCGAGCGGATCGTGCCCGAGTTGGGGTCGAGCCCGCTATCGGTGAAGTCGAGGTTGCCGCTCCACTTGTAGTCGGCCTCGTCCTGCAGGCGGATCTGCACTTCGGCGCCCCGGCCCGTGCCCTCGCGCCTGGCCTTGAGGAACAGGCCCTCGGAGCCGTCGAACGCGAAGTAGAGCGGATCGGTCGCGACGATCGTGGTCAGCAGCGTGGCCGCCGGGCCGTCGCCCGCGGCAACGAGGTTGCCCGGGTCGACCCGGCGGTCGGACACGCGGCCGCTGATCGGTGCGCGTACCACCGTGAACTCGACGTCGAGGCTGCGCGAGCGCACGCGCGCCTGCGCCGCGGCGAGCGAAGCGTTGGCAGCGTTGACGCGCGCCCTGAGGGCGTCGATCTCGCTCTTCGCGACCGCGTCGTCCTCGACCAGCCGCAGCGCGCGGTCGAGATCGCTGCGGGCGAGCGCAAGGTCGCTGCGCGCGGTGGCGACGCCCGCCTGGGCCTCGGCCAGCGCGGCCTGGTACGGGCGCGGGTCGATCGTGAACAGCGCCTGCCCCTGGCGCACGAATTGCCCGTCCTGGAAATGCACCGCGGTGACCTGGCCCGAGACGCGCGGGCGCAGCTCGACGCTGCGGCTCGCCTCGAAGCGGCCGATGTACTCGTCCCACTCGGTGATCTCGCGCGAGAGCGGCGTGGCCACCGTCACGACCGGAAGCGGCGGAGCGGCAGCCGGCGCGGCGCCGGCGCGGAGCAGGTACCAGGCCAGCCCGAGTGCCGCGACCAGCAGCACGATCCACCCGGTCCGCCCGACGCGCCGCAGCGGACGCGGGCGTTCGAGATCCTCGAGCCGCGTGAGCTCATCCATTTCGATCGGGGTCAGGTCGTTCATCGGGGTCCTCGATCCGCTGCGCGAGGCACGCGACCTCGCATCCGGAAGCGCGGGCTTGCGGAATGGCGGGTTGCGGTCCTGGCAATCAGGGCCCGGCCGAACCGGGCGTGGTTTCATCTGGCGAACGCGTGAGGGCGTGCCGCAGACCCGCATGGGATACCACGACTGCCGTTCGCAACGTTCTATACCGATAAGTATGTAATCTGGCGTTCAGGTCAAGCGATATTTCTGTACCGCTCGATATTTTTTTCGCAGTGCAGCAAAATCAGCGACTTCAGCGCCCCGGCCAGATCGCCAGCGTGGCCTCCGCGACCTGCTCCAGCTCCGCGCGACTCGCCCCGGCTCCAGACTGCACCGCGATGCCCTGCATGACCGCGGTCAGGTACTGCGTCATGGCCTCGGCCGTGACCGGCAGGGTGAAATCGCCATCCTCGATCGCGCGCTCCATCCGCTCGATCATCGCCGCGCGCGAGGATTGCGCTCGGCCACGCACGTCCGCGCGGATCGGCGAATCCGCATTGCTGCAACCGACCGATGCGATCACCCCGAGGCAGCCGCGACACTCGCTGGTGATGTTGGCGATCGTGCCTTCGAGCATCCGCTGCGCGACGCCGCGCGCGGTCGGAGCGGCCAGGGCTGCTCCGACATAGGCGAGCTTCTCGGTTTCGTAGAGATCGAGCGCGCGCTTGAAGAGCTCTTCCTTGTTGCCGAACGCGGCGTAGAGGCTCGGCCGGGTGATCCCCATCGCCTCGGTCAGATCGGTCAGCGAGGCGCCGTCGTAGCCCTTTTCCCAGAACACGCGCAGCGCCGCGGCGAGGGCTTCCTCGACGTCGAACTCGCGCGGACGGCCCCGGGTTGCTGCGGCAGTTTCCATATCAACCGGTACATAATGCCATTTCGCGCATTCGCCAAGCCCGACTACCGCCGGCTGGCGCTGGACGCGGCGGGACCGCCGAAGACCGGCGCCCCGGGCGGCGTGCGCACGCGGTCGAAGCGGGCGCCCTCGACGTCCTCGAGCCAGAACGCCGGGCGCGGGTCGGGGGCCTCGACGCGGACCTCGACGTTGCTCACGTCGACATTGCGCATGTGGCGCATGAACAGGCCGCTCGCGGGCAGATCGCCGAACATGGTCGCCTCGGGATAGCCGAGCTCGTTCTCGGGCGGCTGGATCGCCGCCATTGCGGCCGGGGCGCCGCCGACGTGGTGCAGAAACAGGTCCGACAGCTGGACATCCTCGATCGGATGACCGGTCAGCCCGGCGAGCACCGAGGGCAGCATGTTCGCGCCCGAGCTCGAGACGTTCTGAATCAGCACCCGGCGCATCGTGCCGATCGGCCGCCCGGCGGGCCCGCGCATGCGCTTGCCGAGCCGCAGGAACAGCGGCGCGTTGATGATCCCGCGCATCGTCAGGTTCGAGACGGTGACGTCCTCGATCATCCCGCCGTCGACGGTCTCGAACGCCAGCCCGCGGCTGTCCTCGAAGGTGCAGCCGGTGATCGTGATGTTGCGGAAGCCGCCGTTGGTCTCGGTGCCGAACTTGATCCGGCCGTGGATGTCCTTGGCGAACTCGGGGGGCATCTTCTGCCACGTGCCGTCGATCACCGAACCGACCTGGTAGTTGCCGAGCACCACGCAGTTGGCGATCGTCAGGTTCTCGGTCACCCGCGGATAGCCGAGCGCATAACTGCTCTTCGGGCAGATCGCATCGTCCCACGGCGAGTTTACAGTGGTGTTGCTAACCCGCACATTCTTACAGCAATCGATGTCGATGCCGTCTCGATTGGTGTCGATCAGCAGGTTGTCGATGGTGAAGTTGTCGACCCCCGTAGCGAGGATCGCGAACCATCCGCCCTCGAGCATCCGGAAATCGCGCAGCAGCACGTTGCGGCAGTTCTTGAGCGCGATCGCCTTGTTGCCGGTGCCCGGGCCGGTCGGGTCCTGCAGCCAGTTGTCCTTGCCGTCGCCGCGGCCGAGCCCCTTGCCCCAGATCATCCCCTGCCCGACGATCGCCACGTCGTGCAGCCCCTCGCCCCAGATCAGGCTGTTGCGCCAGTGGCTGTGGCCGAAGTCCTGGAAGCTCGAGTACGCCTCGTCCATCGGCTCGGCGTGATCGTAGCCCCCGCGCCCGTCCTGCGGCGCCGGCGCGGCGAGGATCATCGCGCCGTTCTCGAGCCACAGCGTGACCCGGCTCTTCAGGTGGATCGTGTAGCAGGCGTACGTGCCCGGCGGGAAATAGACCGTGCCGCCGCCGCGTTCGGCCGCATGCGCGATGGCCTTGTCGATCGCGGGAGAGTCGATCGTGCTGCCGTCGCCGGTCGCGCCGAACTCGCGCACGTCGACCCAGCCCTGCGTGGGATCGGCCCAAGCGGGCAGCGGCACGAGCGCGGTCGCGGCGAGGCCGGTGAACATCAGCGAGCGGCGGTCGATCACGGTTCTCTCCTCTCGACGCGGAACCAGTCGAAGTCGGCGGTGCCCGAGGCGCCGCGGGTGAAGCTGAACAGCGCGGGGCGCGAGCCCTTCCACCACGAGAAACGGGCGAGCCAGATCGGGTCGCCAAACGGGGTGAAGGTGCTGCCGTCTTGGCTGTAAGAGTAGCGCACCGACTGGCTCTCGCTCACCTCGGCGCGCAGCTCGACCGTTTGCCCGGCAAGCTCGGGGCCGACGGTTTCGACGCCTTCGGAGGCGAGCACGATGCGGTTGCGGCCGCCTTCGCGCACGACGCCGATCCAGCTCGGCCGCACGCCGAACAGTGTCAGGCCGGCGCGCTGCCCCTCGGCCATCCGGGCGACGTCTAGCCGCGTGGTGAAGCTCGGCCGCGGCCCCTGCATTATCTGCGTCAGCGTGTTGCGCGCGGTGACGAGATGCTGCGCCGGCTGCGCCTCGAGCCGCAGCCAGCCGGGCCGCTCTGCGAGGCTCCACGCGCCGTCGAGCGGATTGTGATTCCACGACCATTGCAGCCCGAGCTGCGCGGAGGCGAACTCGTCCGAATCCTGCAGGCGGTCGGTGGTCGGCGCATTGCCGGTGTCGGGCATCGCGTGCGACGCGACGGGCTGGCCGTAGTTCTGGCCGGGCACCGGCTTGCCGACCACCGGCCAGTTGTCGCCCTGCCACAGCAGCGGCTGCAGATGGACGATGCGCCCGAACGCGCCGGTCGAGTTGAAATGGGCGAACCAGCCCTGCCCCGAGGGCGTCTCGACCCAGCCGCCCTGGTGCGGGCCCTGGATCGGCGTGGTTCCGGGCTCGAGCACGGTGCGCCAGTCGTAGGGCCCGCGAATGTCGCGCGCGCGGCCGACCGCCTGCGGCCCGCGCTCGACCCCGCCGATCGGCGCGAAGATGTAGTACCAGCCGTTGCGCTTGTAGAGCTTGGGCCCTTCGAGGACCGGCAGCTTCTCCTTGTCCTCCGCAACCACTATCCCGTCGTCGAGCGACCGCTTGCCGTCGGCGCTCATGCGATGGAGGATCAGCGGCCCGGCGCCGACCCTGCCGTGGATCAGCCACGCGGTACCGTCGTCGTCCCAGAACGGGCACGGGTCCTCTAATCCCGGCGCGGCGATCACGTGCACCGCTTCGCTCCACGGCCCCGCCGGGTCGGTCGCGGTGGCCATGAACACCCCTTCGTCGGGCGTCGCCCAGTAGACGAAGAACTTGCCGTCGTGATGGCGGATGCTCGGCGCCCAGACGCCGCCGGCGTACTTGGTGCCCCCAGTCGGGCGCGAGATCGTGTCGTCGAGCGTGTGCGGCCCGGGCATGTCGAACAGCGGCCCGAACGGCAGCCGCGGCAGGACATGGCCGACGATCGACCAGTGCACGAGATCGCGTGACTTGAGCACCGGGATGCCGGGCGAGAAATGGAAGCTCGAGGCGACCATGAAGTACTCGTCGCCGACGCGGATCAGGTCGGGGTCGGAGTAGTCCGCGTAGAGGATCGGGTTGGTGTAGGTCGCCTGCTGCGCCGCCGCGGGCGCGGCAGCGAGCAGCGCCAGCGCGAGAAGGGGTGCGATCCTCATATCCGTTCCGCCTCGATCTGCTCGAGCGACTTGCCCTCGTTGCGCGGTGCCCAGGCAAGCCCGATCAATCCGCTTACCACGAGGAACCCGACGAGGATCCACGCCAGTGTGGTGAACCCGGTCGCGGTGAGCACCGGCACGAAGAAGCTCCAGAACCCGAGCCCGATGCGCACGATCGCGAAGGTCAGGCCTTGCGCCGTCGCGCGGACCATCGTCGGGAACTGCTCAGAGCTCCACAGCTGGAAGAAGCTCTGCGCGCCGAACCCGCCGCCGACCTGCATCATGAAGATATGCAGCATCGCAATCGGCAGCGTCAGCGGGAACAGCGCGAGGAGCATCATCCCGGCGATCTGCATGACCGCCGAAATCCCGAACAGCAGCCGCTGGCTCATCTTGTCGGCCAGCCGCATGAAGATGAAGTAGATCGACAGCATCGACAGCACGAACCCGCCCGCCTGCAGCGCGACGCTCACGCCCTGGCTCTGATCGCCGACCGTGCGCAGAATGTAGGGGAAGAAGAACCCGTTGGTGCCGGCCCACAGGTTCCAGAAGCCGTACATGCCGGCAAGGAACAGGATCGACTTGAGGTAGCGCGGCTGCAGCAGCACCTTCGGGCTGACTGGCTCGGCAGCCTTACGCGCCCCTTCCCAGCGCTCGGATTCACGCATGCTCGCGCGCAGGAAGGTCAACGCGACCGCGATCACCGCGAGATGCGCGAACACGATCTGCGCGCCGAGCACGCCGAACGGCTCGAGCAGCAGGAACGCGACGAGCACCACGACCGGCCCGAGGTACCACAGCACTTGCGCCACCCCGCTGTGTTTGCCTCGCCGATCGTCGGGCGCCATCTCGGCGATCAGCGACCATGACGCGGGAATGTCCGCTCCCACCGCGAGCCCGACCAGCACGAAGCCGAGCACGATCATCCACGGCGCGCTGGCGAACACCAGGAACAGCATGCCGAAGGCGTAGAAGATCATATCGTACTGGTAGATCGTCTTCCGCCCGTACCGGTCGCACAGCAGGCCGCCGATCAGCGCGCCGACGCCCGCCGAGATCGCGTTGGCGCTGAACGCGGCGATAAGCCCGAGGAAGGTGTCGCTGAGGCCGTACTGCGCCTTCCACAGCGCGAGCGCGGCCGAGCCGGCGACGATCGAACCGGCGTCGATGTAGTTGGCCAGCCCGGCGAGGATCGTGTTGCGCCACTTGTGGTCCTGGGCTGCATTCACGCGATTGTCTCCTCAAATGTCCAGGCCGAGCCGGTAGATGCGGTTGGCGTTGCCGGCGAACAGCGCGCGGCGTTCGGTTTCGGTGAAATCGGCGACCGCCGAGGCGAGCAGGTCCATCGTGCGGTCGAAGCTGCCGAACAGCCGGTCGGTGGGAAAGTCGCTGGCGAACATCGCCCCGTCGGTGCCGAACATGTCGATCGCCGCGCGCACGCGGTCGCGAATTGCCGCGGGATCGAGCGGGCGCCAGACGAAGCCCATGCCCGAGAGCTTGATCGTCACGTTTGGCAGAATGGCCAGCGCGCGCAGGCCGAGGCGCCAGTCGTCGCTGCCGTCGACGCCCATGCCGGCGTGGTTGACGATCACCGGGGTTTCGGGATGCCGCTCGACCAGCCGTGCCAGCGCGCGGAACTGGCCCGGATAGGCTTGGAGATCGAACGACAGCCCATACTTCGCCAGCAAGCCGAACCCGCGCTGCCAGGCCTCGTCCTGCGTCACGTCGCGCGGGGAATAAGTGCGTGCCGGATCGGCGTGCCAGTTGACGATATGGCGCACGCCGCGGACGTTGCCCCGCGCGGCATGCGCGGCGAGCAGCGTCTCGACGGCGGGATCGTCGAGCGCGGCGAAGGCAACGATCGCGTTCGGCATGCCGCGCTCGTCGGTGATCGCCTGCAGCCAGTCGGTCTCGTCCAGTGCCTGCGCAGGATCGGCCCCCGCCTCGACGTGCACCATGCCGATGACGTTCCAGCCCGCCGCCTCGCGCAGGTAGTCGTCGAGCAGATAGGTCGACGCGATCGGCGCGACGTTGCCGTTGGGGCCGTCGTCCGCAAACGGCGGGCTCAGCCACGCGTAGCGGATGCGCGCCAGGTCCCACAGGTGGACGTGAGCATCGATAAACGGCAGTCGATCCAAAACCCCTCCCTCAATGATCCGCCCCGACTTGTGCCGGTGACGCGCGTCAGTAGGTCGTCCGGCCTCCCGAGGTGTCGAACGTCGATGCGGTGGTGAAGCTGCACTCCTCCGACAGCATGAAGCAGACCATCGCCGCGGTCTCGCGCACGTCGCCGAGCCGCCCCATCGGAATCTTCGACAGCATGTAGTCGATGTGGCTTTGCGGCACCTGCTGCAGGATCGGGCTGTCGAACGCAGCGGGGGTGATCGCGTTGGCGAGCACCCCCTTGGTCGCCAGCTCCTTGCCGAGCGACTTGGTGAGGCCGATCACGCCTGCCTTCGAAGCCGAATAGGCCGAAGCGTTGGGATTGCCTTCCTTGCCCGCGACCGAGGCCACGTTGACGATCCGCCCGTAGCCTTGCTCGACCATTATTGGCACCACCGCGCGGCAGCAGTAGAACACGCCGTTGAGGTTGACGTCGATCACCTCGAGCCAGCTCTCGACCGGGAACTCGGCAACCGGGACCGTCGCGCCGGTGATCCCCGCGGAATTGAGCAGCGCGTCGATCCGCCCGAGCGCCTCGTGGCTCTCGCGCGTCGCACGCTCGACCGCGGCGCGGTCGGTCACGTCGAACGCGATCGCGTGCGCCGCGCCGACATCGTTGCGCGCATCCTCGAGCCAGTCGGGATCCTTGTCCCACAGCACGACACGGCCACCCTCGGCGACGACGCGCCGTGCGGTTTCGCGACCCAGCCCGGAGGCGCCGCCCGTCACGACAGCCACGCGCCCGTCGAAACGCCCCGCGCAGATCATGCGAGCGCCTCACGCGACCATGCGACCACCTGCTGCCGCTGCCCGCCCAGCTTGTCGATGCCGAGCTCCATGACGTCGCCGGGCTTGAGATACCACGGCGCGGGCTTCTGCCCCATGCCGACCCCCGGTGGTGTGCCGGTGGTGACGATGTCGCCCGGCTCGAGCGTCAGGAACTCGCTGAGATACGAGACCAGCTTGGCCACGCCGAAAACCATCGTCTGCGTGCTGCCGTTCTGCACGCGCTTGCCGTTGACCTCGAGCCACATGCCCAGGTCCTGCGGGTCCCCCACTTCGTCGGCGGTCACCAGCCACGGCCCGACCGGACCGAAGGTGTCGCAGCCCTTGCCCTTGTCCCAGGTGCCGCTGCGATTGAGCTGGAAGTCGCGCTCGGACACGTCGTTGATCGTGCAGTAGCCGGCGACGTAGCCGAGCGCGTCGGCCTCCTCGACGTACGAGGCGCGCTTCCCGATCACTATGCCCAGCTCGACTTCCCAGTCGGTCGCCACCGAGTTGCGAGGAATCATCACCGGGTCGTTGGGGCCCTGCAGGCAGCTCACGGCCTTGGTGAAGAACACCGGCTCGGGCGGGATCGGCAGGTTCGATTCGGCGGCATGATCGGCGTAGTTAAGCCCGATTGCGAGGAACTTGCGCGTGCCCGCCACGGGCACGCCAAGCCGCGGCGAGCCTTCGACGACCGGCAGCGACGCGGGGTCTACGCCCTTCAGGCGCTCAAACCCCTCAGGTGAGATTTCCGCCGGTCCGAGGTCCGCCACCACGCCGGACAAGTCGCGGATGCGACCCTCGGCGTCGAGCAGTCCGGGCTTTTCCTGGCCCTTGGGGCCAAATCGCAGCAGCTTCATGCGCTTCCTCTAGTGTGTGAAGGGCCGGTGGAGCGGAATATCGCGGTTCAGCTCCACGCCAAAGCCGGGCTTGTCGAGCACGCTCGTACGCAGGCGGCCATTTGTCGGCACGGGTTCGCCGAGCAGTTGCGGCGCGAACATCGGCACGACCTCGTCGGCCTTGGGCGCCATCATCAGGAACTCGGCGAACGGGCTGTTATGGCGCGTGGCGACGAAGTGATAGCTGTAGACCGAGGAGCCATGCGGTACGACGAGCTTGCCGTAGCTATCTGCGAGGTCGGCGATGCGGGTCAGCTCGGTCAACCCGCCGCACCAGCCGACGTCGGGCTGGACGATGTCGCAGCACTCCATCTCGAGCAGCATGCGAAAGCCCCAGCGCGTCGCCTCGTGCTCGCCGGTAGTGACCAGCATGCCTTCGGGTACCTGGCGCTTGAGCGCGGCGTAGCCCCAGTAGTCGTCGGGGCTCAGCGCTTCCTCGATCCACTTGAGGCCGTGCTCGTGCGCGGCCTGCGCGAGGCGCGTGGCATAGTCGAGATCGAGCGCCATCCAGCAGTCGAGCATGAGCCAGAAATCGTCGCCCACGCGCGAGCGCATCTCGGCCAGTTCGGCGATATTCCTCGCGAACCCCTCCTCGCCTTCGGCCGGGCCGTGATGCAGCGGCAGCTTGCCGCCGACGAAGCCCATGGTCTTGGCCAGGTCCGGCCGCGCGCCGGTGGCGTAGAACTCGAGCTCGTCGCGCACCGCGCCGCCGAGCATGTGCACCACCGGCTCGCCGCGCAGCCGGCCGAGCAGGTCCCACAGCGCGAGGTCGACGCCCGAGATCGCGTTCACCACCAGTCCCTTGCGGCCGTAGAACTGCGACGCGAGGTACATCTGCTCCCAGATCGTCTCGTACTCGGCCGGATCGCGCCCTTCGAGGAACCGCGCGAAATGCTTCTCGACCAGGTAGCACGCCGGCTCGCCGCCGGTGGTGACCGCGAAACCGACGGTCCCGTCCGCTGCCTCGATCTCGACCACCAGCGTTCCGAGCACGTTGATGCCGAAGCTCTGGCGCGACTGGCGGTATTCGGGATACTTGCTCATCGGCGTCGCGATGTGATCGTCGATCCAGTGCCCGGAGCCCTGGTCGTGATAGTCGGCCCCGCCGCCGCCGCGCACGACATAGGCGCGAACCTGGGCGATACGGGGCAAGGTCATGCGCGCGAATCCTCGCTCGGGCCGGTCGAAGTCTGATACGACGGGTGATCCCATCGGCGCACGGTCACATTCCTCTCCCGCGGAATTGGCGTATTCCATATTATGGGACGCAGTATTATGAGGTGAGACATATGCCATCAAGCGCCGATCTTGCGCAAGCCTCGCAGACCCGCAGCCAGGGCGGCAGCCAGACGCTGCTGCGCGGGCTCGACGTGATCGAGGCGGTGGTGGACGGCCCGGTCTCGCTCGACAAGCTCGCCTCGCGGCTCGGCCTCACGCGCTCGACTGCGCACCGCCTCGCCACTGCGCTGGTCGAGCGCCGCTATCTGAGCTTCATGCCGCGGCTCGGCTACCAGCTCGGCGCCAAGCTGCTCGAGCTCGGCTTCCACGCGCAGCGCCAGACCGACATCCTGCAGCGCGCGCAACCGCATCTCGAGACGCTCGCGGCCGAGAGCGAGGACACGGTGCACCTCGGCGTGCTCGACCACGAGCGCGCACTGTATCTCGCCAAGATCCCCGGTCGGCGGCGGGTCGAGATCAGCAGCCGCGTCGGCGAGCGCCAGCCGCTGACCTCGACGGGCCTCGGCAAGGCGCTGCTGCTCGACGACACCGCCGCGCACTGGCGCAAGCTGTTCGACCAGGACCAGGCGAGCGGCTCGCCCCCTGCGCGCTACGAGGAATGGCTCGAGCGGATGCGTGGTTACGTGAAGGCCGGACGGGCGTTCGACCTCGAGGAGAACGAGGATCTGATCCGCTGCGTCGCGGCGCCGATCCGCGATGCGAGCGGCGGGATCGTCGCGGCGCTCAGCGTGTCGAGCGCAGCACAGTACATGTCCGACGAGCGCATGCAGGCGCTGACCGCCGACGTGCTCGCCACCGCGACGGCGATCAGCGGCGAGCTCGGCTGGTCCGCGCAAGGAGGCCGCTAGCGTGACGCTGCTTGCCGGCAAGACGGTGCTGATCACCGGCGGCTCCGCCGGCATCGGCCGCGCGGCGGCGATCGAAGCGGCGCGCCAGGGGGCGAATGTCGCGATCAACTACATCGGCGACGACGCGCCCGCGCAGGCCTGCGTGGCAGAGATCGAAGCGCACGGCCGCAGGGCGCTGGCCTTCAAGGCCGACGTGGCCGAGCCGGACAGCGCGGCTGCCTTCGTCGGGGCCGCGGTGGAGGCGCTGGGCACAGTCGACGTGTTCGTCAGCAACGCCGGGATCTGTCCGTTCCACGCCTTCCTCGACATGCCGCTCGAGACGTTCGAGCGCACCATGCGGGTCAACCTGCACGGCGCGTATTGGATGGTGCAGGCGGCAGCGCAGCAGATGGTCAAGCAGGGGGGCGGCGGGGCCATCGTCGCGGTGTCGTCGATCTCCGCGCTGGTCGGCGGCGAGTTCCAGACGCACTACACGCCGACCAAGGCCGGGGTGCATTCGCTGATGCAGTCGGCCGCGATCGCGCTCGGCCGCCATGGCATCCGCTGCAACTCGGTGCTTCCGGGCACGATCCTGACCGACATCAACAAGGACGACCTCGCCGACCCCGACAAGCGCGCGCGGATGGCCGCGCGCGTGCCGCTCGGCCGGCTCGGCGCGCCCGAGGACCTCGCCGGGCCGATCGTGTTCCTCGCGTCTGACATGGCGCGCTATGTCACCGGCGCTGCGTTGCTGGTCGACGGCGGCGCGTTCGTGAACCTGCAGTAGCATGGACGCCGCCTTTCAGATCGCCGCTGCGGACAACGTCGCGGTCGCGCTGCGCCCGCTGGCAGCGGGCGAGAGCGCGGCCGGCGTGACCGTGGCAAGCGACGTGGCCGAAGGCCACAAGATCGCCGTCCGGCCGATCGCCGCGGACGAGCCGGTGCTCAAGTTCGGCTTCCCGATCGGCACCGCGACCCGCGACATCGCACCGGGCGAGCACGTCCACACGCACAATGTCCGGACCGCGCTGGCGGCGACCGGGAGCTACACCTGGCAACCGGCTGCACCGAAGGCCGGCGAGCCGGTCGAGGCCGGCTTCATGGGCTACCGCCGGCCGGACGGGCGGGTCGGCACACGCAACGAGATCTGGGTCATTCCCACCGTCGGCTGCGTCGCGCGCACCGCGCAGAAGATCGCCGAGCGCGCGCATCGGCTGCATGCGGGCCATGGCATCGACGGCGTGCATGCCTTCGCGCACCCGTTCGGCTGCTCGCAGCTGGGCGACGACCTTGCCGGCACCGCGAAGCTGCTCGCCGGCCTTGCCAGCCATCCCAATGCGGGCGGCGTGCTGATCGTCGGGCTCGGCTGCGAATCCAACCAGACGGGCAAGCTGCTCGAGCTGATCGACCACCCCAACCTGCGCACGCTTGGCGCGCAAGCGGCCGAGGACGAAGTCGAGGAAGGGCTGGCGCTGGTGGCCGATCTTGTCGAGCAGGCCCGCGCCGAGCCTACGTCGGCGCCGCTCTCGGACCTCGTCCTGGGGGTCAAATGCGGCGGCTCCGACGGCTTCTCGGGCCTCACCGCCAACCCGCTGGTCGGGCGGATGAGCGACGCGGTAACCGCGAGCGGCGGCACCGCCATCCTGACCGAGATTCCCGAGATCTTCGGCGCCGAGCAATTGTTGATGGAGCGCGCGACCGACCAAAGCGTGTTCGACGGAATCGTCGCTCTGGTGAATGGCTTCAAGCGTTACTTTACCGACCACGGCGAGCCGGTGTCGGAAAACCCCTCGCCCGGCAACATCGCCGGGGGCATCACCACGCTTGAGGAAAAGTCGCTCGGCGCGGTGCAGAAGGGCGGGCATGCGCCGGTGACCGACGTGCTCGGCTACGGCGAGCGGGTTAGGCGTCGGGGGCTTACCCTGCTCGAAGCGCCGGGCAACGATGCGGTATCCTCGACCGCGCTGGCTGCGGCCGGGGCGACCGTGATCCTGTTCACCACCGGGCGCGGCACCCCGCTCGGCTTCCCGGTGCCGACGGTCAAGATTGCCTCGAACCACGACCTCGCGCAGCGCAAGCCCGGGTGGATCGACTTCGACGCGGGCGACGTGCTCGACCGCGGCATGGAGGCGGCGGCGGAGGACCTGCTGCGGCTGGTG
>DATDLP010000426.1:0-5335 GCA_036519255.1 Croceibacterium sp. | reverse complement strand
CGGTCGAGCACGCTCGGGACGGTGAAGTCGCACAAGTCCGGGCGATCGGTGACGTTGACCGACAACCCCCGCGCGCGAAGCCCAGGCCTTTGCTTCAGCGCGCGACTTCTCGGCGGCGCTCGAAGTGGTCCCTCGACTTCGCTCGGGACGAACGGAGTGGGGATTGTGACGGGACTAAGAAGCTGGGGCCTGGAGCGCGGTTCGGGTCGCGACTTCACTCAAGCCAGTCGGGCACGCGCTCGGCGGCGGTGATTTCCTCGGGCAGGATGCGATCGGCGACGACGGCATACTTGTCGCCGTCGACCATGACCTCGGCGACGAAGCCGCGGCTGTTGTAGCTAGACGCCATCGTCGCGCCGTAGGCGCCGGCAGTGCGGAACACCGCGAGGTCGCCGGTCTCGACGCCTTCGATGTTGCGGCCCATCGCGAAGGTGTCGCCGGTCTCGCAGATCGGGCCGACGATGTTGGCGGTCATGCGCTTGTTCGACGGGCGCACGGCCTCGAAATCGTGCCACGAGCCGTAAAGCGCGGGGCGCGCGAGATCGTTCATCGCCGCGTCGACGATCACGAACGGATCGTTGATGCCGCGCTTCACGCGGACGACTCTGGTGAGCAGGATTCCGGCGTTGCCGGCGATCACACGGCCGGGCTCGAACATCAGCGTGACGTCCCAGCCTTGGGTCACGCGCGCGACCATCGCGCCGTACTCGGCCGGGCTCGGCATCACGTCGCCGGGCTTGTAGGGCACCCCGAGACCGCCGCCGAGGTCGACGTGCGTCACGTCGAGGCCCGCGGCGCGCACCTCGGCCAGCAGCTTGCCGAGCTTGCCGAATGCGCGCTCGAGCGGAGCGAGGTCGGCAAGCTGGCTGCCGATGTGCACCGCGAGGCCGCGCATCTGCAGGCCCGGGAGTCTCGCGAGACGGGCGTAGATCGCCGCGGCCTCGCCGATCGGCACGCCGAACTTGTTGTCGGCCTTGCCGGTCGAGATCTTGTCGTGGGTTCCGGCGTCCACGTCGGGATTGACCCGCAACGCGCAGGGTGCCGCGATGCTGCGCTCGGCGGCGAGCTCGGCCAGCTCCTCGCCTTCTTCCTCGGACTCGAGGTTGAACTGGCCGATCCCGGCGTCGAGCGCGCGGATCAACTCCCAGTGCTGCTTGCCGACGCCCGAGAAGACGATGTCTTCCGCCGGCATCCCCGCCGCGAGCGCACGCGCGAGCTCGCCGCCCGAGACAACGTCGGCGCCGAACCCTTCGCGCTGCATGACCTTTAGCACAGCGAGATTGGGGTTGGCCTTGACCGCGAACGCGAGATGCACGCGTCGACCGTCTCGTGCCAGCGGCGCAAGCGCCTCGCTGAACACGCGCGCGTGGCGTTCGAGCGTGGCGCGCGAATAGACGTACACGGGGGTGCCGACGTCGTCGGCGATCTGCGCCAGCGGGACATCCTCGGCGTGGAGCTCGCCGTTGCGGAGTTGGAAATGGTCCATGATGAATCTTTGCGTTCAGCCTTCGGGCGGCAGATCGAACGGGTCGTCCTCGCGTTCTTCGGACTGGCGGCGCAGTTCGACGGTGCGGACGGGCATGGCCTCGGGCGTCGGCTCGAGCAGTTCCTCGGGGTTCGGCCGGTCGGCGCGGCCGTAAGGTGCCGGGGGCAGCGACTTGCCGGCCTGCGGCGCGAGGTCGCGCTGCGCGCCGCAGGCGGCGAGCAGCAGCACGAGCGCGAGGGGCGCAAGACGGAGCCGCGGGCGAGTCATCCGCCCATCCCTAGCGCCTCGCGCGCCTCGGCGATACGCTTGCGCACCTGGGCCGGCGCAGTGCCGCCGTGGCTGTTACGCGCGGCGACCGAGGCCTCGACCGAAAGCGCCGCGAAGACGCCCTCCCCGATGCGGCCGTCGATCGCCTGGAGTTCGTCGAGCGAAAGCGCCTCGAGCGCGACCCCCTTGCTCTCGGCCAGCTTCACGGCGGCACCGGTCACATGATGCGCCTCGCGGAACGGAATGTCGGCCTGGCGGACGAGCCAGTCTGCGAGGTCGGTCGCGGTGGCGTAGCCAAGCTCGGCGGCCTGGCGCATGCGGTCGGTGCGGAACGTGGTCGCCTCGACCATCCCGGTCATCGCAGCGATCGACAGGCCGAGCAGTCCGGCGGCCTCGAACACCGGCGGCTTGTCGTCCTGCATGTCCTTCGAATAGGCGAGCGGCAGCCCCTTCATCGTTACCATCAGCGAGACCGCGCAGCCGACGATGCGCCCGGCATGGCCGCGCACGAGCTCGGCGGCGTCGGGGTTCTTCTTCTGCGGCATGATCGAGCTGCCGGTACTGAGCGCATCGGGCAGGCGGACGAAGCCGAACGGCTGGCTGGCCCAGATGATCATTTCTTCCGCCAGCCGCGAGAGATGCAGCGAGCACTGCGCGGCGGCCTGGAGAAAATCGAGCGCGAAGTCACGGTCGGACACCGAATCGAGGCTGTTCGCGGTCGGCCCGTCGAAGTCGAGCGCCTGCGCGGTCATCTCGCGGTCGATCGGGAAGCCGGTGCCAGCAAGCGCGGCACTGCCGAGCGGGCACCTGTTGAGCCGCGCGCGGGCATCGCCGAAGCGTGAGCGGTCGCGCGCGATCATCTCATAGTAGGCAAGCAAGTGGTGCCCGAGCGTGACCGGCTGCGCGGTCTGCAAGTGGGTGAAGCCGGGCATGATGCTCTCGGCGTGCTCGCCCGCGCGGGTGACCAGGGCGCGCTGCAACGCATCGAGCCCGGCATCGGCCTGGTCGATCGCGTCGCGCACCCACAGCCTGAAGTCGGTCGCCACCTGGTCGTTGCGGCTGCGCGCGGTGTGCAGGCGTCCGGCCGCGGGGCCGATCAGATCGGCGAGGCGGCTCTCGGTGGTCATGTGGATGTCCTCGAGCGCCCAGTCCTCGGGCACGCCCTCGGCCTCGTACTCCGCGGCCACCTGATCGAGCCCGCGCTCGATCGCCACCGCATCCTCGCCGGACACGATCCCGCACGCGCCGAGCATCGCGGCATGCGCCTTGCTCGCCGCAATGTCCTGCCGCCACAGCGCCTTGTCGAACGGGATCGAGGCGTTAATCTCGCGCATGATCGCAGAGGGCCCTTCGGCGAAGCGCCCGCCCCACATCCTGTTGGAGCCCGACATGCCCCGATTGCCCTTGGTTTCGCTCACCTGCGCGCTCGCCCTCGTTACGGCGGGGTGCGATAGGCAAAGCGGGGATGAGGCGCAACCGGAAGCGGCGGAAGCCGGCGGCGAGGCGCTGGCCGGCAAGATCGACCGCGGCTTCGCGGGCCAGGCGCTGCCGGCGGTCGAGCTGACCGATCCCGCGGGCGCGACGCTCGCCACCGCGAGCCTCAAGGGAACCCCGGTGCTGCTCAACCTGTGGGCGACCTGGTGCGTGCCGTGCGTGACCGAGATGCCGATGCTCGACGCGCTGGCCGGCGAGCTCGGCGACACCGTCGAGGTGGTGACCGTGAGCCAGGACATGAACGGGGCCGAGGTGGTCGCCCCGTTCTTCGCCGAGCGCAAGTTGGCCAACCTGCCGCAGTGGCTCGACCCGAAAAACGCGCTCGGCACGCTCGCCGTGAGTTCCGGGCTGCCGCTGACGGTGCTGTACGACGCCGGGGGCAAGGAAGTGTGGCGGGTCGCAGGCGGCTACGACTGGTCGACCGCCGAGGCGCGCGAAGCGATCGCGGAAGCGACCGCGGGGCCGACCGCGACGTGACCAGCCAGCTCGAGCTCGACCGCCGGCGCATGCTCGCCGGCATGGTGCTGGGGCTCGGCGGAGCGACGCTCGCCGCTTGCGGAAGCCGCGCCGGGGCGCAGTCCGACAGCCTTGCCTGCAGCGCGACGCCGACCGAAACCCGCGGGCCATTTCCGGCCGACGGCAGCAACGGGCGCCCCCGCCCGGTCAACGTGCTGGCGATGGACGGCGTGGTCCGCCGCGACATCCGCGCGAGCTTCGCCGGGATGACCGGTCGTGCCGAGGGGGTGCAGCTCGAGCTCGAGCTGCTGCTGGCGCGCGAAGCCGGCTGCGCGCCCCTGCCCGGCCATGCGATCTACCTTTGGCAGAACGACGCCGCCGGCGCCTACTCGCTCTACAACCTGCCGGACGAGAACTACCTGCGCGGGCTCCAGCCGGCCGACGCCCAGGGACAAGTGCGGTTCACCGCGATCATTCCGGGCTGCTACGGCGGGCGTTATCCGCACTGCCATTTCGAGGTGTTCGAAAGTGCCGAAGCAGCGCTGGCGGGGCACCGGCCCCTGCTCGTGTCGCAGCTCGCGTTTCCGGCCGCCGAATGCCGCGCGATCTATCGCGACGACGGGCGTTATGGCGAATCGCTGAGCAATCTCGAACGGCTGCCGCTCGGACGCGACTTCGTGTTCGGCGACACCGACGCGGCGGGACAGGTGGTCGCGTTGCGCGGCGATCCTGCGCGAGGATACGCCGGATCGGCCACTGTTGCGCTGTCCTGAACCGCGCCAAGCTCCCGTCGCTCGGGCCATCAACTCGCCTGCGCAGATTTCTCCGATGAGTGTGACTTCGCTACCACACTGATCGACGTCAATCTCTTCAATGGGATGGCCTGCAAGCGTTTCCCTCAACCAATACTCAGACAAACTGGTGATTGACACGGGAAGCAAAGGTGGTAGCGCTACCTTCACGAGTCGATTAGAGGGCTTGAAACTCGCCTCCGTTTTTCGGGTGGCGATTGTGGGGAGGAATATTGATGCAGCGGCTCCGGTTGTCGCCGGCGCTGACGCGTACCGCGTCGGCGCTTACTCTTGCAATCTGCTTTGGTAACGCTACCACCGCAGCGGCTCAAGATGCCCCGCAGGGCGAGACGGAGATCGTCGTCACCGGCGTGCGCGCTTCGCTCGATCGCTCGATCGATCTCAAGCGCGAGTCGAACGGCGTGGTCGACGGAATTTCCGCCGAAGACATCGGCAAGTTCCCCGACACCAACCTGGCAGAATCGCTTCAGCGTATCACCGGCGTTTCGATCGACCGCGTGAATGGCGAAGGCTCGCGCGTCACGGTGCGCGGCTTCGGCCCCGGCTACAACCTCGTCACGCTCAACGGCCGCGCGATGCCGACCGCGAGCATCGCCTCGGTCGGACAGGACCAGAACGGCGACTTCGTTTCGGGCACCACGCGCTCGTTCGACTTCTCGAACATCGCGTCGGAAGGCGTGAGCTCGCTGGTGGTCTTCAAGACCGCGCGCGCATCGGTCACCTCGGGCGGCATCGGCGCCGCGATCGACATTCGCACACGGCGGCCGCTCGACGGCGCCCTCGGCTTCACCGGCTCGATCGGCGCCAAGGCGCTGTACGA
>DATDLP010000425.1:0-14272 GCA_036519255.1 Croceibacterium sp. | reverse complement strand
CACCGCACCGAGCAACGCATGAACCTCTGGCGCCGGCGGACGATGCCCGAGGACGCAGTGGTGCACGACGTCGCATGGCAGATTGCGGAAGGCTACGCGAAGCGCTTGCCGGCGCGGGCGGTGCGGCTCAGCGAGAAGCAGTGGAACGCTGCGCGGCCGGCCGCGGATCCACCGGCAGGATAGGCGCGCCGCGAGCGCGGTGCGCCTGGCCCGTCAGGCGCACCGCCTGCTTCTCGCCGCGACGGCCTGATCCGGGGCGAATGCCGCTCCTTCGCTTCGAGCCGCAGCAAAGCCGACGCGTGCCGCAGCCTGGATCAGCGTCGGGATTTCCTGCGCAGGGAGCGGCTGGCTGAACAGGAAACCCTGGATCTCCGAGCACAGCTGGTCCTTCAGGTAGTCGAACTGCTCGGCCGTTTCGACGCCTTCGGCCACACAGGTCAGTCCGAGGCTTTGCGCCAGATTGAGAATGCTGTGCACCACCGCCGCGGCATTCTCGTGCGTGGTCACGTCGCGCATGAACGAACGATCGATCTTGATGCGGTTGAGCGGGAAACGGCGCAGATACGAGAGCGACGACCAGCCCGTGCCGAAGTCGTCGAGCGTCAGGCTCACGCCAAGCTCCTTGAGCTCCATCATGATTCGGATGGTCGTCTCGGACTCGTCGAGCGTCAGGCTTTCGGTCAGCTCGAGCTCGAGCAGCCGCGGGTCGAGCCCGGACTCCTCGAGCGCTGCCGAGACGGCGTGGACGATATTGCCGCGATAGAACTGCTGCGCGGAAAGGTTGACCGCAGTCCGCACCGGTTCGAGACCCATTGCCTGCCATTCGACGTTCTGGCGGCACGCGGTCCGAAGGACCCATTCGCCGACCTCCGGCATCAGTCCGAGCTCCTCGAGCAAGGGAATGAACAGGACGGGCGAGATGACGCCGTGCTGCGGGTGCTCCCACCGGAGCAGTGCCTCGACACCGGTGATCTGCTGCGAGGCCATCGAAAGTTGCGGCTGGTAATAGAGGCGGAACTCGCCGCGACGATGAGCGTGGCGCACTTCGTTGACCAGCATGTGCCGGAGTTGCGCAGCCTCGTTGAGCTCGGGCGTGAAAAAGCGGTAGGTGCCGCGGCCGTGAGCCTTGGCATCGTACATCGCGGTGTCGGCGGCCCGGAGCAGCGTCCCGTGATCGAGCCCGTCCTCGGGGTAGCGGGCGATGCCGATGCTGCCGCCGATGTTGAGCTCGTGCTGCTCGATCTGGAACGGCGCCTGCAACACGGCCATGATCTTCCTTGCCACCGCCTCTGCGTCGTCGACGGACTTCAGGCCGGGGAGGCAAACCGCGAACTCGTCGCCGCCAAGCCGGGCAGCGGTATCGCTGTCGCGCAGGCAGGTGCGCAGCCGCATCGCGAACTCTTCGAGCAACTGGTCGCCGACATGGTGCCCGAGCGAATCGTTGATGTGCTTGAAACGGTCGAGATCGAGCAGCAGCACCGCCATCTGCGCTTCCTGGCGCCGCGACTGCGCGATCGCATGGCCGAGCCGGTCCTCGAACAGCGTGCGATTGGCGAGGCCGGTCAGCGAGTCGTGCAGGGCCATGTAGCGGATTCGCGCCTCGGCCTCCTTGCGCGCGGTGATGTCGCGCAGGTTGCACTGGACCACCGCCCTGCCGTCGACGCTGTAGAGGCTGCCGTTGACTTCGACGTCGACCGACGTGCCCCGGCCGGTATCGAGGTTCCAATCGCCGAACCGAACATGCTCCTCGCGTCGCAGCTCTTCGATCGCGTCCTTGCAGGACGGATTGCGGCTGAACGGCTCATGCTCCCACAGGACTTCTCCCAGCAATTGCGGGACGCTCTGGTTGACCATCGCCGACAGGGCCGGGTTGACATCGGTTATCCGTCCGCTTTCCGGGTCGACCAGCACGATCCCGTCGCTGGCGGTCTCGAACAGGCGGCGGTAGCGCAGTTCCGACGCCCTGAGCGCGTCCTCCGCCTCGCGCCGCGCCGCGATCTCGTCCTGCAGCAGCCGGTTCTGCTCGAGAAGTCGCTGCTGCACCGAGCGAAGATTAAGGTGGGTGCGGACGCGCGCGAGCAACTCCTCCACCTGGAACGGCTTGCTCACGTAGTCGACGCCACCTGCGGCGAAGGCGTGCACTTTGTCGTCCACGTCGCTGAGGGCGGTCATGAAGATCACCGGAATGCTGCGCGTCGCCTCGTCGGCCTTGAGGCGGCGGCAGGTTTCGAAGCCGTCGATGCCCGGCATCATCACGTCGAGCAGGATCAGGTCGGGCCGCACGAACCGTGCGCGCTTGAGCGCCTCCTCGCCGCCCTGCGCCACCGACACCTCGAGCCCGCGATCCTCGAGATGATCGACGATCACCCCGAGGTTGGCCGGGTTGTCGTCGACGATGAGGATCGTCCCGCCGGCGCGTTCGATCGTTTCTGGGTAGCTCATGACAGCGTGTCCTCGGTGAGGGGCAGGTGGTGTTCGACGAGGTCGACGAGGGCCCGGGACTGATAGTTCGAGGCCAGCAGTCGCAGCCTGTCGGTGAAGGGTCGGTAGCAGGCGTCACGCGCGGCGAGGGCATCGGCCTCGAGGCGAATGGCGCGCATGTTGCCGGCCAGCGCCAGCACGTGGAGCCGCCGGATATCGTCGGGCGGCGGGGCGACCGGCGGCTCGGCCACGGAGGCCGGCTCGTCGAATCCGGCGCGGTCGGCGTGGGTCCAGTCGAGCGACAGCTGACCGGCGATCGCGCGCAGCAAGCTCGACTCGACGATCGGCTTGGCCAGAAAGCCGTTCGCCCCGACCGCGCGGCTGCGCTCCTCCTCGTCCGACACCGCGCCGGCCGAGAGCATGATCACCGGCACCCCGCCGATCCGTTGCGAAGCGCGGATCCGCCGGGTGGCTTCGAGCCCGTCCATCACCGGCATGCGGATGTCCATGACGACGAGATCCGGGTGTTCGGCTTCGGCCGTGCGCAGCGCCGCCTCGCCGTTCTCCGCCTCGATCACGTCGAACCCGGACGCGCTGAGCATGGCGGCGAGGACCTCGCGGTTCTGCGCCAGGTCGTCGACCACCAGGATCCGCCGGCGGTCGCCGCGATAGCCGGTCACGGAAAGGTCGGAAGGGCAGTCGTCGACCGCCAGCGAGGCGATCTCGAGCGGCAGCACGAAGCGGAAGCAACTTCCGCGCCCGGGCTGGCTGATCACCTCGATGTCGCTGCCCATCAGCTGGATCAGCTGGCGGCTGATCGTCAGCCCGAGCCCGGTCCCGCCTGCGCGCCGGTGGGTGTCCCCGACCTGCTCGAACGGATCGAAGATCGCCTCGAGCTGATCGGGCGAGATGCCGACACCGGTGTCGTGCACGGCAAAACAGATCGACGCTTCGCCGCCGTTGCGCGAATCCAGCGTGGCGACGAGGCGGACCTGCCCGCGATCGGTGAACTTGACCGCGTTGCCGAGCAGATTGATCAGCACCTGACGCAGGCGCTTGCTGTCGGCCAGCACGGCCGGGGGAAGGTCGGCGGCCAGCTCGCAGGTGAAGGCGAGGGCCTTTTCGTCGGCACGGATGCGGATGATGTCGGCGATGCCCGAGAGGAAGGTGCGCAAGTCCAGCGTGGCCGGAAGGATCTCGAACTTGCCGGCCTCGATCTTGGACAGGTCGAGGATGTCGTTGATCAGCGTGA
The DNA here is from genome assembly GCA_036519255.1 of Croceibacterium sp. GTDB lineage: Bacteria > Pseudomonadota > Alphaproteobacteria > Sphingomonadales > Sphingomonadaceae > Croceibacterium_A. The sequence continues at coordinate 10,599 of DATDLP010000425.1, read as the reverse complement.
GCAGATGGCTGCCGCTCGCGTCGATCGTCCTGGCCGCCTTGCATTGCCGCTCGTTGAGCGCGGGATCGCGCTTGAGCAGCTGGGCGTAGCCGAGGATCGCGTTGAGCGGCGTCCGCAGCTCGTGACTCATGTTGGCCAGGAAGTCGGACTTCGCGCGGTTCGCGCTCTCGGCCGCGGACTTGGCCAACTCGAGCTTGCGGCTTTGCTCCTCCATCTCGCGCACGCGGCGCGCTTCGAGCGCCTGCTGGCGGAAAGTTTCGAGCGCGGTCACGACCGCGCCGAGCTCGTCCGCGCGCGCCAGCTTGCCGATTTCGATGTCGTAGTTTGCGTTCGCCAGGTCCGCGGTCGCATCGGCGATCTCGCGGATCGAGCGGACGGTCGCCGCGCCCACGAGCGTGGTCGCGACCGCGATCACCGGGACCGCGATCAGCGCGAGCAGCGAGAAGACCAGAGTCGTCGTGGCGACGTGGCTGTTGACCACGCGAGCGCGCTGGTCCGCCTCGGCGATGCCGCTCTGAGCGATGTCCCGAATGCTCGAGGTGACCTTCTGGGCATATTCGCGGAACGGTTCGAGCATCTCGACGGCACTGGCGAAATTGACGCCGAGCATCGCGGTCACGACGTCCACCGCCCCGGCGTATTGCTCGATGTCGCGCAGCGCGGCGTCGATGCGTGCGCCGTTGGCCCGGCCGACCTCGGTCCCGCGGAACGCCTCGAGGTCCGTTTGAACCTCGGCCAGCGCGGTGCGGATCGATTCGCTGCGTGCCGCGATGTCGGCTTCCCCAGGCCTTGCCGCCTCGAGGGTCAGCAGACGCGAAAGGTCGGCGTCGGCCCGTTCGAACCGCACAGCGATGTCCGCGAGCTTGGCAGCGTCGCGCACCCCGACGGTGGCGATCTGCTGCGCGTTGTCGCGCACGCTGTGCAGCGCCGAGACCTCGATGACCGCCATGACCAGCAGCAGCACGAGCGACAGCGCAGGGGCCACGCCGAATTTCACGATCAGCGGCCAGTCCGACAGTCGGCGCGGCCGCAGCGCGGCAAGGCGTTGTGCGAAGGCCACGCTAGAAGTCGACCCTCACGGTCGCGCGCAGGCGGCGCTCGGCGGGAGCGGGCGAGAGGTATGCGCCGTCCGCGCCGGTCAGGTTTTCGCCGGCGATCGCCAAGGTCACTCCTTCGCGGGCCTCGAACGCAAGTTTGGCATCGACGGCGAGGCTTTCGGCCACGGGAACCAGCTCGAGCACGTCGAAGGGCACGGCCGGTGCGGTCACCAGCTGCTCGGTCGGCGACGTGTATCGGGCCGCGACCGTGGCAAGCCACGGGCCCCGCTCGTAGGTGAGCTGTCCCTTGAGGTTGTGCTCGGGCGTGGCGCTGTCGCTGGCCAGCGGGCGCGTGATCAGCGCCGGCGAGTTGCCCGCGACCTCCAGATCGGAATGCGTCCAGGTGTAGTTCAAGCTCCAGTGCCAGTTGCCGCCGAACCGGCCGGCGGCGCTGGCCTCGAGGCCGTAGGCTTCGGACGAGCCGACGTTGTCCGCGGTCGACAGGATGAACGGATACGCGGGCGGCGCCGCGCGCGGCGCGGTTTGCGGCGCGCCCAGCGCCATGATGTCTGTCGTGTGGTTGAAGTACGCCGCCAGATCGAGCCGGGTGCCGCTTTCGCCGAGCATGCGGCTGAGCCCGACCTCGGCGCTCCAGATCTTGGCCGGGTCGATCAGCGGGTTGCCCGAGATCACGCGCGAGAACGGCATTCCCGGGATCTGGATGTCGAGCCGCGCGCCGAGCGCGGCCAGCGAAGGGGCCTCGATGCCCCGGCTGGCCGACAGGCGCAGCGAGCTGTTGTCGTCGAGTTGCAGCAGCAGCGCGCTGTTGAAGCTCCAGTCGGTGATCGAGCGGTCGAAGTCGGCCTTGGTGAAGATGGTCGGCTGGTCGACGACGCCGTCCTGCTCGAGCTGAAGATTGTCGATCCGGCCCGCGAGCGTGAAGGTGGCCGCGTCGCCCAGGCGCTTCTCCCACATGGCATTGGCGGCGAACACGTCGTAACGCGTCGCGCCGGGATAGCCCGGCTCGGCGACGATCTCGTTGGCGCGGTATTCGATCCCCACGCGCACGGTGTCGGTCGCCCCGGCGCGGATCAGCGCGTCGGCCGAGGCAACGAGGACCTCGTTGCGAAAGTCGACCGATGGATCCGACGCCGAGAGGAAACGCGACCAGTTGTGAAACAACCGGGCCGAGAGAACCCCCCAGCCGGCGTCGTGCGAAATGCGCGCACCCGCGGACGTAAATCGGTAGTGGCTGGGGATGGTGATGTGGACCGGCGAGATCTCGGTCTGGTCGGTATCCGAATGCGTGAGGCTGATGCTGCTCTCGGTCAGCTCGCCGAGCTTGGCGTAGAGCTCGGCCGATGCTTCCTGGCTCCGGGGATTGAAGACCGTGGCGGGATCCATCGGCGCTGCCGGCGAAGCCGTCAGCCCGCCGAACTCCTCGGCCGTCTCGTATCCGCCCGACAGCCGCAGGCCGAGCCTGTCGGCCAGCTTGAGCGCGGCGACGCCCGAGGCGAAGCGCTGCCCCTCGGTGCCCACGCCGCCGCTCGCGGTCACCTGCTGCGACTGCAGCGGATCAATCGTGATGATGTTGACCACACCCGAGGCCGCGTTGAAGCCGAACAGTGCGCTGTTCGGGCCCATTACGACCTCGATCTGCTGGATTTCCTCGAGCTGTACGCCGAGTCCGGCCCAGTTGGTCATGCCGTAGTGGTCGAGATAGACTTGGCGCCCGTTGACCAGCACCAGCAGGCTGGGGTTGTACGGCCGCACGCCGCCGCGGATCGCGACGTCGGCCTGGCCGGCCATCCAGCGCGCCACGTCGATGCCGGCATAGGCCTGGACCAGGCCGGGAATGTCGTGCGCCGGCGAGCGGCGGATGTCTTCGCGGGTGATGATCACCAGCGACGCAGGGGCCTCCGACGCGCGCTGCGGCTTGCCGGTGACGCTGGTCGTCACCGGCTCGCCGAACAGGTCCTCGAGCTCGGCGTAGTTCACGCCCTGCGCCCGCGCGGGGACGGCCACGGCCGCCAGAACGCTGCAGGCGGCCAGAAACGTCGGCAATGACGTGCTGCCCCGAAGGATCGGGGAAAGGCGCGCGCCGGGCATCTCAGATTTCCTTTACAAGCATGAGGAACGACGAGCTGAAGCGAATACGGGCGGCGCTCGCGGCCGCGCGGCTGACGACGATCTGGATCCGCGGCGAGGACTGGACCGCCATCGTGCAATAGGCGGCCCGGGCGCAGGCCGAGTCCGACGAGATGGTCAGGATCGAGCGCGGCGCGGTCGCGGCCGCGATCTGCCGGTAGGGCGTGCCGCGGGTCACGAAGGCGATCCTCACGCCGTCGAGCTCGTCGAGCGCGTTCGATGCCACCCGCCGCGGGCGGAACCTCAACGAATCCGCTCCTGCGCCGCTCGCCAGCTCGCGCTCGATGACCCGGGCTTCCCGTTCGGAGGCTTCGTTGCCCGGCTCGTAGATGATCGCAGCGGTCACGGTGCCCGCGAGCCGCGGCTGGAGGAACGACGCAGCGCGGCCGCCGACCTTGATCGTGTCGCCGGTCATCTGCGCGCGCGCGGCATCGCACAGCCCGGCGGCCGCGACGATCGCAACGAAGCACGCAATCCGATAGAGGGCCGTCTTCACGCCCATGGCACGCCAAGGTCTCCTGCAAGCCACCACCGTCGCTCGACAGGATGAGGCACCGCCCCCCTCGGACATTCGTCATAAGTTTTGGTGGTTTGGCGGCTAAGGGCTTCGCCTGATGCGGGCCGCATTGCGCCGCGTTCCGCGATCGGGTGCCGCCGCGGCCTGCGTCGCTCCGGCGGGGGCGGGGATGCGCCTGCGCGATGGACGCCTTGTCATCGGTGGGAGATGGTGCCGCTTACAGGACTCGAACCTGTGACCCCCGCATTACGAATGCGATGCTCTACCAACTGAGCTAAAGCGGCACTGGGGGCGCCCCTTAGAGGGCTTCCGCGCGCGCTGCAACCGTCAGCCGTTCGCCCATTGCCGCAGCAGGTTGTGATAGCACCCGGTCAGCGCAACCACCTCGGCGCGCTCGTCGCCGAGCGACTGCGCGAGGCTGCGGATCGCGGCGTCCATGTCGAGCAGGATCGTGCGTTGGCCGTCGTCGCGCACGCGCGATTCGATCCAGAAGAACGAGGACACGCGGCTGCCGCGGGTGACCGGCTCGACGCGGTGCTGCGAGGTGCTCGGGTAGAGGATCAGGTCGCCCGCGGCGAGCTTGACCTCATGCGCGCCGTAGCTGTCCTCGATCACCAGCTCGCCGCCATCGTAGTCGGCGGGGTCGGACAGGAACAGCGTGGCCGAAAGGTCGGTGCGGATCGCGCCGAGGCCGTCGGGCAGGAAGCGGATCGCGTTGTCGACGTGGTTGCCGAACGCGTGCCGCTCGCTGCCGTCGTAGCGGTTGAACAGCGGCGGGATCATCATCCGCGGCAACGCGGCCGACATGAACAGGCCGTTGGCCGAAAGCGCCGCGGTGATCACGCCCGATGCGGCGCGCCCGCGCTCGCAGTCGGCGGCGAGCTGCCTGTTGTGCTTGGCGAGGCCCGACTGGATTCCCGCGGTGGCCTTGCCGTCGACCCACCGCCCGCCGTCGATCAGGTGCCGGATCTCGGCGACCTGGTCGGCGGTGAGCAGCGAGGGAATCGCGAGGAGCACGCGCCCGGGCTTAGAGCCTGAACGCGAGCGTGGCCACCGCGCTGCGGCCCGGGCCGGGGACGAAGTGTCCGCCGCCGACCTGGTCGATGTAGCGCTCGTCGAAGATGTTGAAGAGGTTCAGCCGCAGCGCGGTCCCACCCTCGAACTCGTACGCCACCGTCGCGTCGACCACCCAGTAGGGCTCGATCTCGCGGGTGTTCGAGACGTTGGTGTAGCGCGTGCCGACGTAGCGCGCGCCGCCGCCGAACTCCCAGCCGCTGTCGAGCTCGTACGTGGTCCACAGCGAGCCGCTGTGGTCGGGCACGTTGCCGAGCCGGTTGCCGACCTCGGATGCGGTGTTGGATTCGAGCACCTCGCTGTCGAGGTAGCTGTAGCTGGCGATGATCGACCAGTTCTCGGTCAGCCGGCCGGTCGCGCCGAGTTCGAAGCCGTCGACCCGCTGCTTGCCGTCGAGCACGGTCGCGGGCTCGCCGGGCAGGCCCGGGGTGCGCGCGTTGACCTTGTCGGTGCGGAACACCGCAGTGTTGAGCAGCAGGCGGCCGTCGAAGCCGTCCCACTTGGCGCCGATCTCGAACGTCTCGCTGCGCTCGGGCTCGAGCGCCGCGAGCGCCGCGTTGGGGGTGGTCTGGGTCAGGTTCTCAATCGACGGGTTCACCGAAGTGCCCGCGCCGGCGTAGAGGCTGAGCTGCTCGACCGGCTTGTAGGTCAGGCCCGCCCGCCAGGTCACTTCCTCGTCGGTCCGCCCGAGCGATGCGGCCGGCGCCACCGGGACGAAGGTCGTCTCGTAGCGCTCCCAGCGCAGGCCGCCGCTGAACAGCAGCTTCTCGCTGAAGTGGATCGTGTCGAACAGGTAGGCGGCCAGCGTGTCGCCGGTGGCGGTGATGGGCCCGCCGGGGGTGTCGACGATCGTGCCGACCCACGGGCGCTCGGGATTGGGGTCGAACATGTCGGTCGGGGTGCCGGCGGTGATGGTGCGCGGCTGGTTCTCGCTGTCCTCGGCGGCGATCTCGAGCCCGGCGATCAGGTCGTGCCGCATCGGCCCGGTGGCGAACTCGGCGTAGAGGTTGGTCTGGTTGAACCAGGCGTCGTCGACCGTGTCGCGCGACTGGGTCTGCGGATTGACCTGCGTGCTGGTGTTGCTGACGAAACGCGGTGCCGAATAGATCGAATCGCGCGTGAAGTACGAATAGCGCGTCGCGTTGGCGATGCGGATGTCCTCGGTCACGTCGTGCTCGATCGCGAAGGTGGCTAGGTGGGTGCGCGTCTTGTCGTAGTCGCGCTCGGTCAGGCCGTAGTAGTTGTCGTAGTCGACCGGCGCCGGCTGGTCGGCGTACTCGGGCAGGGCGGTGTTGGTCGCAGGCACGAACGGGATGCCGTAGTCGGGCTGGCCATTGTGGTGCAGGTAGACGTACGAGGCGATCGCGCGGGTCGACGAGCCGAGCCCGACCGCGATCGACGGCGCGACGCCGATCCGCTCGCTGTCGACGAAGTCGCGGCCCGGGTTGTCGGCGGTGTGGTACATCATGTTGAGCCGCATCGCGGTGCCGGCGCCGACGCCGAGATCGTCCTCGCCCATGTTGAAGTCGAGCGTCGCACGGCCGTAGGTCGGCGTTCCCGCCGCGGCAGTGGCCGAGGCGAAGGTCATCAGCTGCGGCTGCTTGGAGAACATGTTGATGTAGCCGCCGGTCGAGCCGCGGCCGGTCTGCGCCGAGGCCGGGCCCTTGACCACTTCGACCTGCTCGATGTTGAACGTGTCGCGGGTGTAGCTCGCGGTGTCGCGGATGCCGTCGATGAAGATGTCATTGCGTGCGCCGAATCCGCGCAACGTGAGGTTGTCGCCGGCCGGGCCGCCGCCGCCTTCGCCCGCGGCCATCGAGATGCCCGAGACGTTGCGCAGCACGTCGCGGAGGGTGGAGGCCGCCTGCTGCTCGATCACCTCGCGCGAGATGATGCTGATCGATTGCGGCGCGTCCTGCACGTCGCCGAGCCGGCTGTTGAGCGTGTTGATCCGCTCGCGCTCGCCGACCACCACGATCGCACCGCTGTCGGTGTCCGTCGCGTCGTCGGCCAAGGCTTCCCACTCGCCGTTCGCCGGCGTCGCGTCCGCATCGCCCTGCGCGGTGGCATCTTGCGCTTGCGCGCCGCCGCCGATCAGCAGGGTCGATCCCGCCAGGGCGAGGGCGGTCCTGCGATAGCCGCGGATGCCCTTGGTGCCGGTAAGACGGTCGCTCATGTTTTGCCCCTGTTATTGAGAATCATTGTCGTTTGCCGACGCGGCTGATAATCATTCTCAATAACCTTGCAACCGGAAATTTTCCGGCTAGACACTTCGGCAAGACTCATTGCCGAGGACAGGGAACCCGTGCCGAAATCGACCAAGAAGCAGCTCCGCGCGCTGTGGCTCCAGGTGCACAAGTGGATCGGCCTGCTGCTCGCGGTGCTGATCATCCCGATCTCGGTCACCGGCTCGGCGCTGGTGTGGCACGACTGGCTCGAGGCGCAGCTCGATCCGCAGCGGCACGACGTGCTCGGCCCGGCCGGACTGCCGCCGTCGGCTTACGCCGCGGCCGCCGCGGCGCAGCTCGGCGCCGACGAGCGGCTGACCTCGCTGCGTTTCAGCCCCGAGGGCGAGCCGGTGGTCGCGGTCGCTTCGAAGCCCGCCGAGGGTGGCGGGCGGCCCGAGAGGATCAACACCTGGCTCGACCCGCGCGACGCCGCGGTGATCGAGCGTGCCTCGGCCAACGAGGGGCTCGTGCGCGTGATGCACGTGCTGCACGGCTCGATGATGATCCCTGGCGGCTGGGGCCGCCCGATCGTCGGCTGGGTCGGGGTGTTCATGCTGCTCTCGTGCCTGACCGGGATCTGGCTGTGGTGGCCGCTCTCGGGCGGGTTCGCCTCGGGCTTCAAGTGGAAGCGGCGCAACACGTTCAACGCCAACCTGCACTACATGACCGGGTTCTGGATCCTGATCCCGCTGGCGATGCTCTCGGCCACCGGCGCGTGGATCAGCTTCCCGAGCGTGTTCAGCGCGTTCGAAGCCGGTCCGCCGCGCGGGGGACCCGGTGGCCCGGGCGGGGGGCGCGGCGGACCCGCGCAGCCGCTGATCGAGACGCAGACCTCGGTCGACGCCGCGGTCGCTGCGGCGACCCCGCTGGCGACCGGCGCGCTGCTCAGCGTCGGCTGGCCGACCGAGCGCGAGGCCGAGTGGACGATCCAGTTCGAGCGCGAGGGCGCCCCGGCCGAGGTCACGGTCGCCGACGCCGGCGCGGTCGCCGCGCCGCCCGAGCCGCCGCGCCCCGAGACGCTCGCGCGCACGATGCGCCGCTGGCACGACGGCACCGACATGGGCGTGGTGTGGCAGGTGGTGATCTTCCTCGGCGGAATCATACCCGCGCTGCTGTCGGTGACGGGGATCATCATCTGGGTGCGTGCGCGGAGGGCGCGGCGCCGGTCGCAGGCCGGGTTCACTCCCGCCACGGCATGACCGAAGGCCGGTTGCCTGCCATTGATGCTGAGAACTCGGGGAAAAGGAATGTCGTGACACAAGCATGTGATCCGCAACAACTCTAACCAGCCACGGTTCGTCACGTTCGAAGTGTCCACCGCGCGCTATCGCGCCAATCCTGGCGAGGAGCTGTTCTTCTACTACGAGAGCGATTCACCTCATCCGGATGTGCCCCCACTCGAAACCGAATTTTTCGACGGACCGCGAGGATACGAGCTCATCATCTGGCTCAGCTTCTGTATCGAGGAGGGACCCTTCCTTGCGAATGGTGCCGAGGCAGAGTGCGACTTCGGGACGCTCTAGGGTCGCGAGGGAGCAAAGGCGGGCGCAGCTTACCGCGCGGTAGTCGTTGCGTGGAAGTGGAGGCCCGAGCCGGAATCGAACCGGCGTAAACGGATTTGCAGTCCGGTGCGTAACCACTCCGCCATCGGGCCCTGTCCCGAGCCCGTCGAGGGGCCGGAGGCGCGCCCCTAGCCCAGCGCCGGGGCGGGCGCAACCATATCTCTTGGGCCCCCTGCGCTTGCCGCGACAGCGCATAAAGATTAGCGCAAGCCGAAGTGTGAGAGGGGCGCGATGGCCGACGAAGTGAAGATGCAGCGGATCGCCGGGCACAGCGAGGAGCGCTTCCTCGGCTCGGACGTGTTCGAAAGTTCGGGTCGCAACCTGCCCCCGCCGCAGCGCGGGGGCACCGTGCGCGAGGATGCGCGCGAGATCGACGTCTATCACCGCTGCGACGTGGTCGTGATCGGCGGCGGGCCGGCGGGCTGCGCGGCCGCCTGGGCCGCGGCGAAAGCCGGGGCCGACGTTACGCTGGTCGAGCGCTACAACTGCCTCGGCGGGCTGTCGACCGGCGGCCTCGTCATGTGGATCGACCGCATGACCGACTGGTCGGGCAACCACGTGATCCAGGGTTTCGCGCGCCAGTTCATCGAACGCATGCCGCGCGAGGGCGTGGCCGGGCCGCCGATGGCCGACTGGGGCTCGAAGGACCCGGCCAAGGTGCTCTACTGGCAGAACCGCACCACCGCGTTCCACGGCATCGTCCAGTGGGCACCGACGCTCGATCCCGAGCGGATGAAGCTCAACAACCAGGAGATGCTGCTCTCGGCCGGTGTGCGGCTGGTGTTCCACGCCTGGGCCGCGCGGCCGATCGTCGAGGATGGCACCGCCAAGGGGGTGATCTTCGAGAGCAAGGGCGGGCGCCAGGCGATCCTCGCCAAAGTCGTGGTCGACACCACCGGCGACGGCGACATGTTCGCCCGCGCCGGCGCCGAGTTCGACACCGACATCGAGGAAGGCGACGTCCATCACTCGATGAACACCGCGTGGATCGTCGGCGGGGTCAACATGGACCGCTGGATCGACTGGAAGATCCACCACCCCGACGAGCTGCGCCAGATGATGGAGCGCGGGCGGCAGGAGCTCGGGTTCTTCCAGACGCCTTACGTGACCTGGCGGCCCGACGTGGCGATGTGGCTCGGGCCGCGGCAGTCGGGCCTCTCGGCGCTCGACGTCGACGATATGACCGAGGTCGAGATCCGCAGCCATCGGCTGATGGAAGGCCACACGCAGTTCTTCCGCAAGCACGCGCCCGGGTTCGAGGGCGCGTACTCGCTCAACAGCGCGGCGCAGCTCGGCGTGCGGCACACGCGGCGGCTCGCCGGCCTCGCGCGGATTGAGCGCAAGGATTGGGGCGACGGCACCCCGGCGGCCGACGAAGTCGGCATCAGCCCATCGATCAGCCCCAAGTTCCCGGTGGTCTCGGTGCCCTATGGTTCGCTGGTTCCGCGCGCGCTCGACGGACTGCTCGCGGCCGGGCGGCACATCTCGTGCGACGCGAACAGCCACGGCTTCATGCGCGAGATTCCGCAGTGCTGGCTGACCGGCCACGCGGCCGGCGTCGGTGCGGCGGTGGCGGCCAATCGCGGGGTGCAGCCGCGGGAAGTCGATGTCGGCGAAGTGCGGGCGATCCTGCGCGAGCAGGGTGCGCACCTGAGCGACGACGCGGCGGTGCGGGCGGCCGGGCAGGCGATCGCGGCCGAGTAGGATCAGCGCTCGACGAAGCGCTCGACGATCCAGCCGCTGATCAGGTCGAGCACCGCGGGAGCGATGGTCTCCTCGATGTCGCGATACTCGCCGCGCCCGCCGGTCGTCGCGGTCTGCAACATGTGATTGATGCCGGGCAGCTCGATCGTGGTCGCGTCGGGGTTGTCCTTGAGCGCTGCTTGAAAGGCGGCGAGGTTCTGCGCCGGCGCGACCTGCAGGTCGAGGCTGCCGTTGAGCGCGAGCACGGGCACCGCGATGCGTGCGAGGACCGGGGCGGGGTTGTAGTTGGCAAGGTACCACACCCGCGGACTCGCCCAGTTGCCGAGCAG
>DATDLP010000424.1:0-4248 GCA_036519255.1 Croceibacterium sp. | reverse complement strand
GGCGTTGGGCGGCGATCATCGTCTCGTCGGAGGACGAGGCCGAGGCGCGCGAGGCGGCGAACCGCATCGGCGCCACGCGGCCGCAGCTCGACGACGTGATGATCCTCGGCCCCGCGCCCGCCCCGCTCTCGCTGCTGCGCGGGCGCTACCGCTACCGCCTGCTGCTCAACGCCCGCCGCAGCGCCGAAGTGCAGAAAGTGATCCGCGACTGGCTCGGCGCGCTGGCATTCCCGCAAGGGGTGCGCGTCGCGATCGACGTCGATCCCTACAGCTTCGTTTGAGGGTGTTCACCCGGGCGGCAAAGGAGTACCTCGTCCGCCGGGTCGCCCGGGCGCCGGCAGCTTGCCGGCCGCCAGCGAAAGGGGACCCTATGCGCAAGATAGCCATCTGCCTGGCGGTGGGATCGACCGTGCTCGCCTCACCCGCATTTGCCCGCGACGGTGCGTGGTACGTCGGCGGCGATATCGGCTTGATGATTCCCGACGATACAACGTTCGACATCGGAGCTACCGAGGACGCGCTCGCGCTCGACCACGACTACGGCTTCGACGGGGCGCTTTTCGTCGGGTACGATCTGGGCGCCTTCAGGCTGGAAGCCGAAGTGAGCTACAAGGCCGCCGATCTCGAAAACTATTCGAGCACGATCGCCCTGCCCAGCACGACCGCGCCGCATCCCCCCGGGGACTACGACGCGGGTGGCTCCGCTTCGGCGCTCAGCTTCATGCTCAACGGCATGCTCGATTTCGGCGACGACGATGGCATCAGCGGCTTCGTCGGCGGCGGGATTGGCTACGCCAAGGTCAGGGTCAGCGACCTTCATCCGGAGGTGAACGAGGGGATCTTTCTCGACGACGACGATTCGGCGTTCGCCTGGCAAGTGCTCGCCGGGGTCAGGGCAGCGCTTTCCGAGGATGTCGACCTGACGGCGAAATACCGGTTCTTCAACGTCAACGGCCTCTCGTTCGAAGGCTTCGCCGGAGACCAGTTCGAAGGGCGGTTCCGCTCACACTCGATACTCGGCGGGATCACCTTCAACTTCGGTGCGCCGGAGCCACCACCGCCCCCGCCACCCCCGCCGCCTTCGCCGCCCCCCGTACCGCGCCCGGTGGCAGCCGTCGCACCACCGCCGCCTCCGGCCCCGCAGTGCAACCGCGGGCCGTTCATCGTCTACTTCGACTGGGACCGCGACGACATCACGCCCCAAGCCGCGACCATCCTCGACAACGCAGCCACGGCTTACGCCAGCTGCGGGCAGGCGCAGGTCATAATGGCCGGTCACGCCGACAAGACGGGTTCGGCTGAGTACAACATGGGCCTGGCCGGGCGCCGCGCGAACAACGTGCGGAGCTACATGGCCGGGCGCGGCATTCCGGAGGGACGAATCACGACGAGGTCGTTCGGCGAGGAACAGCCGCGGGTGCCGACCGCCGACGGCGTCAACGAGGTGCAGAACCGGCGCGTCGAAGTGACGTACGGTCCCGGCTCGGGGGGCTAAGCGGGCCTGTGACTCGCCCCCGCCACACCAGTGTAGCGGGGGCGAGCCTCAAGTCGCTTTCATTGCGAGGCGCCGGCGAGACCACATGTTGCTCACGATGTTGCCGCGGCGTGCGGCGCGCACGATCAGCCACGCCCCGAAGGCGGTGGCGATCACCATGGTGATGACCGACGCCTCCAGCCCGAAGGGACCGCCCGACAGGAGCGGATCGCCGACGAGGCGGGATTCGACCCAACCATCGAGCGCGACTCCCGAAACCGGCACGTCCCACACCAGCCCCTGGGTGACGTTCCAGCCGGCATGCATCCCGATCGCCAGCCACAGGTTCCTGGTGAGCATATACGCCCCGCCGAGCAGCACGCCTGCGGCCAGCGCGATCGAGAGCGACGAAACGAGCGTCGCGTTCGGGTTGAGCGCGTGCAGGAAGCCGAACAGCAGCGCCGACAGCGCCAGCGCGACCCAGCTTCCGCCGAGCTCCTCGAGCCAGCGGAACACGATCCCGCGCAGCAGGATCTCCTCGGTCACCCCGGCCATCAGGCCCGTCGCGAGCAGGATTGGCAACCAGTCCTCGGCCGGGCTCAGGCCGATCACCTGGTAAGCCCCGAGCAACGCGGCCACGCCGACAACTGCCGAGAACACCAGACCGCCTTGCACGAAGCCGCTCACCGTATCGCGTGCCCGCGCATCGAACGGCAGGTCGTCGCGCGGCTGCTCGCCCATGCGGACCACGACCAGCTTGTAGGCAAGCACCATCAGCGCGGTCGCCGCGAGCACGAAGACCAAGTCGGTGGGTCCCGCAAGCTGCGGAGGCCGATTGCCCGCGAGATAGCTCATGCCCGCGCCGAGCACCTGGGCAAGCGTCATCAGCAGGAAGGCGAGGATCAGCGCGACCAACGGAAATTGCAGCACCCGCTTCCAGCGTGACCTGGGTTTGACGAAGGCAACCGGCGCGGTCTCCCCCGGCGTTTCTGTGGCATCCATTGGACGTTCCCCTTTCGCGCCAGACTCGCGCAAACGGCTCGACGCGGCAAGCGAACCGGCCGCGTTCTACCCTGCCGCGTAGATCGCCCGCGCTTCCCCGGTGAGCCGCTCCATCGCCCAGCGCCACGGCCGCGGTCCCCAGCTGATCCGCCCGACCCCGGCCTGCGCGATATCGGGGATCGCGCGCGTATCGCCCTTGATAACGTTCACCGGCAGCGGCGAGGCGGCGCAGATTTCGGCGATCAGGTCGAGGTCGCTCACGCCCGGGATGAAGAAGCTGTGCGCCCCGGCCTCGGCATAAGCATGCGCGCGTTCGAGCGCCTCGCCGAGCAGTGCGCGGTCGTTGGGATTCTCGCCCGCGACCAGCTTGCGCAGGAACAGGTCGGTGCGCGCGTTGACCCACAGTCCGCTTTCGACGACCGCCGCGACCCGGCGCGCCTGCTCGGCGATCGGGTGCAGCCCGGATCCGCCGATCACCTGATCCTCGAAGTTGCAGCCGACCGCGCCGGTCTCGGCGAGATAGCGCGCGTGGTCCGCCACCCGCGCGGCATCGACCGCGAAGCCGCTTTCGAAGTCCGCGGTCACCGGCAGCGCCACCGCTTGCGCGATCCGCCGCGTGCAATCGAGGAACAGGTTGAAGGGAATGCCCTCGCCGTCGGGAAAACCATTGGCCTCGGCGACCCCGTGGCTGCCCGTGGCGAGTGCCTTGGCTCCCCCCGCGGCGACCGCCTGCGCGCTGCCGACGTCCCATATATTATAGAGCAGCACCGGATCGCCCGGCACGTGAAGGGCGGCGAAAGCGTCGCGATAGTCCTGGTTCATCCCTGCTTCTCTCTTTCCAGCAGCTTCTGCTTGATTGCGAGCCCGTAGGCGTATCCACCGAGCGAACCGTCCGAGCGCACCACGCAGTGGCACGGGATCAGCACCGCCACGTGGTTCGCGCCGTTGGCCGAGCCTGCCGCGCGCACGGCCCTGGCGTTGCCTGCCGCCGCCGCGATCTCGGTGTAGGAGCGCGTCTCGCCCGGCGGGATCCTGCGCAGCTCCTGCCACACCCGCTCCTGGAACGCGGTGCCGCGCACGTCGACCGGAATGTCTCGCCCGCTCGCCGGATCGTCGACCGCGGCGATCACGCGCTGGAGCAGGCCGGCGAACTCCGCCCCGCCCTCGACCAGCTCCGCGTTCGGGAACAGCCGCTCGAGCTCCTCGCGCCCACGCCCGAACGACAGCCGGCAAACGCCCTGGTCGGTCGCCGCGACGAGCATCGGGCCGAGCGAGCTTTCGACCGTGGCCCAGCGGATCGTCACGCCCGCGCCACCTTTGACCCACGCCGACGGCGCCATGCCCAGCCTCCCCTGCATCGAATCGTAGAACCGCGAGGAACTCTCGAACCCCGCCTCGTAGATCGCCCCGGTGACGCTTTCGCCTTCGGACAGCGCCTCGCGCACGCGCTCCGCGCGCAGAGCGCGGGTATAGGCGGCGGGCGAAAGCCCGGTCAGCCGGGCGAACACGCGCTGGAAGTGACTCGGCGAATACCCCGCCCCGGTCGCCAGTTGCGTCAGCGACAGCGGCGCCTCGGCCGCCTTGATCGCCTTGATCGCGCGCAGCACCGCCTGCTCGTCGCGCGCGACGTCGTCGGGCAGGCAGCGCAGGCACGGCCGCAGGCCATCCGCGCGTGCTGCGGCGCCGTCTGCGAAGAATCGCACGTTGTGCCGGGACGGATGTCGGGCAGCGCACGACGGTCGGCAATAGATGCCTGTCGAGAGCACGCCGGT
>DATDLP010000423.1:0-4890 GCA_036519255.1 Croceibacterium sp. | reverse complement strand
GTTCTACGGCATGCAGTCGCTGCTCGTCCTCTACCTGGTCGGGCAGCTGCTCCTCCCGGGCCACGTCGAGAGCGTGGTCGGGTTCGCCCGCTTTCGCGCCGCGCTCGAGGGCGTGTACGGCCCGCTGTCGACCCAGGCGCTGGCCTCGGCGACCTTCGGGCTGTACGCCAGCCTGGTCTACCTGACCCCGATCCTCGGCGGCCTGCTCGCCGACCGCTGGCTCGGCCGCCGCGCGGCGCTGATCGCGGGCGGTGTGGTCATGTCGCTCGGCCACTTCCTGATGGCCTTCGAGGGCACCTTCCTGCTCGCGCTGGCGACGCTGATCGTCGGCGTCGGGCTGTTCAAGGGCAACATCGCCAGCCAGGTCGGCGAGCTCTACAAGGAAGGCGATCTGCGCCGGGCGATGGCGTTCCAGATCTTCTACATCGCGATCAACGTCTCGGTCATCGCCGCGCCGCTGGTCTCGGGCACGCTCGGCGAGGACGTGGGCTGGCACTACGGCTTCGGCGCGGCCGGGGTGGTCATGGTGATCGGCCTGCTGATCTACCTCAAGGCCGGTCCGTGGCTGCCGCCCGACAATCGGCCCGGCAAGTCCACCGCCGCCGCGCCGCGCGAGAAGCTGACCGGCAACGACTGGACCCGCGTGCTCGCCGTCGTCGTGCTGGTGCCGGTGATGGCGGTCGCGCTGCTGACCAACCAGCAGATCTTCAACGCCTACCTCGTGTGGGCCGATCAGCAGTTCCAGCTGACCTTCTTCGGCCGCACGATCCCGACCACCTGGATGATCACCATCGACGCCACGCTGAGCTTCTCGATGCTCGTCGCGGTCGCCTGGTTCTGGAGCTGGCGCGCGAAGACAACCGGCACCGAGCCCGACGAGCTCGGCAAGATGATCATCGGCAGCGGGTTCACCATCGCCGGCGGGCTGTGCCTGGTGATCGCCGCGGCGACGCAGGGCGGCGGCAAGATCGGGCTGTTCTGGCCGGTGATGTTCCACCTGCTCAACTCGATCGGCTTCAGCCACATCCTGCCGGTGAGCCTCGCACTGTTCACCCGGCTCGCGCCGCGGCAGATCAACGCGACGGTGATAGGCATCTATTACCTCGCGTTCTTCCTCGCCAACCAGATCGTCGGCCAGGTCGGCGGCTGGTACTCGACCTGGGACACCACGCAGTTTTGGCTGTTCCACGTCGCCACCGCGGCGGTCGGGCTCGTCGCGTTCGTGCTGTTCAAGCTGTTCCTCGCCAGGCGGTTGATGGGAGAAGCGACGCCCGCGCCCGCCTGACGCCTGCTCGACAGCAGCGCAAATCCGGCTATGGGCGCGGCATGCGCGAACCAGCGATCAAGATCTGCGGCCTCAGCACGCCCGAGGCGATCGATGCCGCGGTCGCCGCGCGCGCGACGCACATCGGCCTCGTGCACTACCCGCCGAGCCCGCGCCACGTGACGCTCGAGCAGGGCGCTGCGCTGCGCGCGCGGGTGCCGCGGGAGATCAAGGTCGTGCTGCTGCTGGTCAACGAGCAGCCGCAGCCGACCGCGCTGGCGATCCAGGCGGTGCGGCCCGACGTGGTCCAGTTCCACGGCAGCGAGACCGCCGAATGGCTCGCGCTGCTGCGGCAGAACACCCCGCTCGAGATCTGGAAGGCGATCGGCGTGCGCGAGACCGCCAACCTCGAGCGCGCGCAGCGCTACAAGGATGCCGCGCACCGCATCCTCTACGACGCCCCGGCGCAGAAGCTGCCGGGCGGGACCGGCCTGGCGTTCGACTGGTCGCTGCTGACCAGCTTCCGGCACACGGTTCCCTGGGGTCTCGCCGGCGGGCTCACGCCCGAGACCGTCGCCGAGGCGATCCGCCAGACCGGCGCCGAGCTGATCGACGCCTCGAGCGGCCTCGAAAGCGCGCCCGGGGTCAAGGACGCGGCGAAGATCGCCGCCTTCTGCGCGGCGGCGCGCGGCGCATAGAAAAGGGCGGCCCAGCGGACCGCCCTTCCCCGATCGTTGCGACGATCAGAACTGGTACGCGACACCCGCGAGGACCGCGTTGTTCTTGATGAAGTCGTCGTAGTCCGTGCGGACATACTCGACGCGCAGCGAGGCGTTGCTGCCGAGACGGGTCTGCAGACCGGCGCCGAGCACCAGCGCGTCGTCGTTGCCGCTCGCGTCGATGCCGTCGGCATCGATCTTGAAGCTGGTGTTGACCCAGCCGGCGCGGGCGAACAGCCCGGTGCTGCCGTTGACCATCACGCCGCCGCGCACGCTGGCGCCGAACGATTCCTCGGCACCGATCGTGTAGGTGTCGGCGCCGTCGTCGAACGAGGCTTCGGCGCTGCTCAGGCTGACCTTGCCTTCGATGCCGAAGAACGCGTTGCCCACCGCGATGTCGTAGCCGGCGAACACGCCGCCGACCACGCCGTTGCCGCTGATCCCGTCGAACGAGTCGCCCGCGGCGAACAGGTCTTCGCCCTTGCCTTCGTAGTTGTCGAGGCCGACTTCGGCGCCGACGTAGGGGCCCGAGAACGGCTCGGCCATGGCGGGGGTGGCGATCGCGGCCGACAGGGCCAGCGCGAGAACAAACTTACGCATTCACGTTTCTCCTTGTTGCCTCTCCCAAGGCAATTCGGCCTGCTCTTCCGGCAGGGACCGGCGCCGCTAAAGAGCCGCGCGATTCGCGTAAACCGGTGATTCCAAGGTGATTTCTCAACTGGCGGGCGGTGTCGCAAATGGGCAACGGGGGGTTGCGCCCGGGCCCGCCGATCACCATGCGCGCGGTAGCGCTAGACTTGCGCAAGACGCTCTGCCAACGCCGGGCACGTCATGACCGCGCAGCCCAACACGTTCCGCAACCAGCCCGACGAACGCGGGCACTTCGGCCAGTTCGGCGGCCGCTACGTCGCCGAGACGCTGATGCCGCTGATCCTCGACCTCGAGCGCGAATATCGCGCGGCGAAGGGCGATCCGGGGTTCAAGGAGCAGTTCGAAGGCCTGCTTGCGCACTACGTCGGCCGGCCGAGCCCGCTGTACTTCGCCGAGCGCCTGACCGAGCATTTCGGCGGCGGGCAGATCTGGTTCAAGCGCGAGGAGCTCAACCACACCGGCGCGCACAAGATCAACAACTGCATCGGCCAGATCCTGCTCGCCATCCGCATGGGCAAGACGCGGATCATCGCCGAGACCGGCGCCGGCCAGCACGGCGTCGCCACTGCCACGGTCTGCGCGCGCTTCGGCATCCCGTGCGTGATCTACATGGGCGAGGTCGACGTCGAGCGGCAGAAGCCCAACGTGTTCCGCATGAAGCTGCTCGGCGCCGAGGTGGTGCCGGTGACCAGCGGCTCGAAGACGCTCAAGGACGCGATGAACGAGGCGCTGCGCGACTGGGTCGCCAACGTCCACGACACGTTCTACATCATCGGTACAGCGGCCGGCCCGCACCCGTATCCGGAGCTCGTGCGCGACTTCCAGAGCGTGATCGGCACCGAGGCGCGCGCGCAGATGCTCGATCGCACCGGGCATCTGCCCGACCTGCTGCTCGCCGCGGTCGGCGGCGGCTCGAACGCGATCGGGCTGTTCCACCCGTTCCTCGACGATCCCGACGTGGCGATGATCGGAGTCGAGGCGGCGGGGCACGGGATCGGCACCGGCCAGCACGCCGCGAGCCTGACCGGCGGCTTCCCCGGCGTGCTCCACGGCAACAAGACCTACCTGCTGCAGGACGAGGACGGCCAGATCACCGAGGCGCACTCGATCTCGGCCGGGCTCGACTATCCGGGCATCGGACCCGAGCACTCGTGGCTGCACGAGAGCGGGCGGGTGAAGTACGTGCCGATCACCGACGCCGAGGCGCTCGAGGCGTTCCAGCTCTGCAGCCAGCTCGAGGGGATCATCCCCGCGCTCGAGAGCGCGCATGCGCTGGCGGCGCTGCCCAAGGTGGCGAAGGACTACGGCAAGGAGCAGCAGATCCTGGTCAACGTGTCGGGGCGCGGGGACAAGGACATCTTCACCGTGGCGGATGCGCTGGGCGTGAAGATGTGAGCAAACCCGCGCGCGCCGGAAGGATCATCGGCTGGATCGCCGTCGGCACCGTGCTGACGGCGGTGTTCTACCTGCCCGTGTGGTTCGTCGTCGGTGCGATGCTCTACGGAGGAACGCATCCGGATTACTGGAGCTGGGCCACGCCGGATCACATCATCCCCATCGCCGCCGTGCTGTCGTCGGTCCTGCTGCTGCTTGGCCGCTGGCTCGCGCGCAAGCTGGGCGCGCCCGCTCTCGCCGAGGAGGCGCGACGGGCGAATGCCCAGTCCTTGTGAGCCGCCGCGGTATTGCAACCATTCCGGATGCACCCGGCAATACGCTTGCCGCAGAGATGTGGTAGCACGATGGCCATGAACGGCCACAACCCGTCCGAGTCAATGAAACGCCTGGAACTGGCCGGAATCGCGCGGCCGCACGCCGAGGCCATTGCCGCGGAAATCAGTGCAGCCAAAGACGATCTCGCGAGCAAACTCTACACGGCACAATTCGAGGCAGCGCTCGATCGGACGGCCGCTCGACTGTGCATCTTCACGATAGCGTTCACCTCGCTGGCGTGCGCCATTCTCGGCGTCGTTATGTCGGGCTGAAACTGTCAACTCCACTCCGGATGTGTCTCCGTTTGCCGGCGGTGCCGCGACAATGGCATCGACAGCGCGTGGCCCCGTCTCCCAACCCTCTCCCCTGAAGGGGAGAGGGCCTTAGGCGGAATGGCGCCAAATCTCCCTCTCCCCTTCAGGGGAGAGGGTCGGGGAGAGGGGCATGCGCGATCCCGTTCTGACCTCCCGAGCCAAGGCGATGCGGCGCGAAATGCCCGAACCGGAACTGCGCTTGTGGCTTCAGCTGCGCGCCGCTCGCTTCGCA
>DATDLP010000422.1:0-6749 GCA_036519255.1 Croceibacterium sp. | reverse complement strand
CTCTCGCGCCGCACGTCGGCGATCGCGCCTCGCATAATTAGCCATATCAACCGTTAACCTGTGGCAACAAAGCGAAGCCTGAAGGGGGGATCAGGCGGGCTCGTGCACCTGTTGCACGATCGACTGCGCCAGCTTCTCGTTGACCTCGGCGAGGTGGTCGTGCCGCGCCTCGTAGCTCGCCATGCCCTGGCTGTACGAGCGCAGCTCGGTGCCGAACGCGCGCAGCTCGGCTTCGGGCACCAGCGCCTCGATCGTCTCCCAGCGCGACCAGCCCTCGCGCGGCTCCATCCCGAGCATCCGCGCGCGATGGCTCGACAGCGCCGAGGTGATGCGCGAGGTGGCGTTGCCCGGCGAGTGGATCGTCACGTGCGCGACCGGCTCGAGCAGGTAAGGCGAAGCCGCGGCGAGCGCGGCGCTCATCGCCATGCGCCCGGCGGTGCGGAACGCGAGCTCCGAGCTGTCGACGCTGTGGTACGAGCCGTCGGTGAGTGCCACCGCGACATCGACCACGCGGCAGCCGAGCGGGCCCTTGAGCATCGCATCCTTGATGCCGGCCTCGACCGCGGGGATGTACTGCCGCGGGATCACCCCGCCGGTGATCTTGTCCTCGAACACGAAGCCCTCGCCGCGCGCGAGCGGGCGCAGCTCGATCACCACGTCGCCATACTGGCCGTGGCCGCCCGACTGCTTCTTGTGCCGCCCGCGCTGGCTGGCCGGCTTGCGCACGGTCTCGCGGAACGCGACCGACGGCTGGCCGACGTTGACTGCCACGCCGTAGCGCCGCTTGAGCCGTTCGAGCGCCACTTGCAGGTGCTCGTCGCTGAGCCCGTGGAGCAGCGTCTCGTGGCTCTCCTCGAGCGTGTCCCACGACAGGCCGGGGTCTTCCTCGACCAGCTTGTTGAGCGCGGAGGACAGGCGCACTTCGTCCTTGTGGTCCTTGACCGCGATCGACAGCGCCGAGTTGGCCACCGGCGGCGCGGCCGGGCCGCCCGAGGCGGACGCCGGGCCACCGATGCCGAGACGGTCGCCGGCATTGACCGCGTCGGCCTTGGCCACGCCGACGACTTCGCCGGGCCCGGCCTTGGCCAGCTTGACGGTGCCGCCGCCCTGGATCGCGAACAGCGAGCCGGTCCGCTGCGGCTTGCCGTCGGCGCCGTAGAGCTCGGCCCCCTCGGCCAGCGTGCCGCCGAACACCCGCGCCAGCGCGAGCCGGCCGATCGCGGTGCCGTGCGAGATCTTGAACACTTCGGCCGCATCGCGCTCGCCGCCGAGCCGCTTCGCCGTGGTTTCGGGCGCCGGCGTGTCGTGGCGCAGCGCCTTCAACAGCCGGCGCACGCCGAAGCCGTTGAGCGCCGAGCCGAAGAAGATCGGCACGATCAGGCCATCGGCCGTCTCTCGCTTGATGTCGCCGAACACGGTCTCGAGGTCGGGCACCTGGTCGGTCAGCAACTGCTCGAGCAGGTAGTCGTCGTGGTCGGCGAGGTGCTCGAGCATCCTGAAGTGCGCCGCGCTCTCGCTCTCCTGCAGCTCGGCGGCGAGCGGCACCTGCTCGGACGGCTGGCCGGGGCGATACTTCCACGCGCGGTCGAGCGCGAGGTCGACGAACCCGGTCACCTCCTCGCCGCTGGCGATCGGAATCTGCCGTGCGACCAGCGCCGGCTTGCTCATCGGCTGTAGCGCCTCGAGCACCGCCGCGATCGAGCCGCGCGCCTTGTCGATCTTGTTGACGAAGATCGCGTGCGGCACGCCGCTCGCCTCCAGCTGGCGCAGGATCGGCTCGGCCAGCGCGGCGCGCTCCGGCTCGGGACTGATCACCACCAGCGCGAGGTCGGCCACGCGCAGCGCGCAGGCTCCGTCGGCGGCGAAGCTCGGCGAGCCTGGCGCATCGAGCAGCACGTAGCCGTCGCCGCCCCACTCGAACCGCGTCAGGTTGAGCTCGGTCGATCCGCCGCGCGCGCGCGCTTCGGGGCTGGCGTCGCCGAGCGAGCTGCCCGCCTCGACCGAGCCGAGACGGTGAATGGCGCCGGCAGCGTGAAGCAGCGCTTCCGCCAGACTGGTCTTGCCGGCGCCGGCGGGGCCGACGAGCGCTATCGCCCGTGTGCCGCAACCGATGGCATCCATATCCTTCCCCTTGGTTGTCCCGTCCGCGAGAGTCCAAAGGCGATCCCAGTCGCGCAGGATCAACCGACTCGCGCCGGAAGGCAATAAGGTTTGCGCCCGAGGCGATCGGCTATGGTCCCCTTGGCTGTCGCCGCGATCCGGAGTGCCGCGTTCGTCCGGGTTCCGAGGATGTGGCGCGGTCTATTCGGTATTGTGTCCTTGGAACTGTGGCGGGGTCCGGCGGTCCGAAAGGTCCCAATGTTCGCACTGGCCATGGGGTTTCACGCAATTGCCCCGTGCCCCGCAGGCGGCGTCGAGCACTTCTGAATGCGCGAATAACACGCGCCCGCTCGGCCACCACCCGCGTCGCGGCGGCGGGTTGCGGGCCGTAGAACCAGCAGGCTTCGGATGCGGCCGCGGTGGCGGGAGGAATGGGTGGCGCCATCGATTCTGTTCCGACTCGTCGAGAGAGAATGGCGAAACATAGAGTGAACAAAGAGGTGTAGGAAAACGATTTTACGCGACGACCACACTTCGGTGGGAGATCGGTATCGCGTCACCGAAATTCCCAGTTTCCCGGCTTGGCGCGCTTAGTTAGTGGAACTGTGACTTGGCGTTCGCGATCGCGGCCAGCAGCCCGGCTTTCCGGAAATCGAACCTGACCGAATGCTCCGGACTGCCTTCGAGCATGTAGGCATCGACATCATTCATCCTGACATCCGCATTGCGGACAAGGAACAGACGATCGATCTCCGCTAAAGGGGCCTCAAGCGATGTTCCATGCATCGCAGCCGACATCAGATCGACATAGGGCAGTTCATACCTCTCCAAGAAATTCAGTTTCGCCAACTGCGGAGTGTAGGGTCTCCGCTCGATCAAAGCGCAGTACGTCTTACCAAACTCCCCCCAGAAGGCCGTTGCAAACAGAGCCGGCTCAGTTGCAACCTGCGCGCAGAACCGCGCACGCCCATGCTGATCCAGCGCCGCAAAAAAAATGCGAAAAGGCAATCAGCAGATAATTGCCACTCTGGAAAAAGCGGATCCATTCCGAATGGGGGTTCGCGATCACTTCATCGGTGATCGCAATATACCGCTCCGCTGCACGCTCGAAGGGATGGCGGGAAAGCCATGCTTTCACCTGGTCAGTGCTGCTGCACTCCACAAGAGACAGGTGCATGAAGTCCGTAATGGCAGTTTCGTACGCGAGATGAGCCCGGCGAAGGTCGCCTTCCGCGTCTTTCTGCTCTCCGATTCTGATGACGCTGTAAGCGCCTTCCAGCCTCGTCATGACCATTTGATTTCACTCCCTCTCCGGGACGATCACAAACTCCAACTCTCCAGGGTTCCGGGGACGCGGGCCCGAGGAGGCGAGGGAGGTCGCGCCGCTAGGGGAGCGGGAAGGCGCGGATAATAAACGCGCCAGGGTCCTTGTCGCGCAGCGCGGGGTCGAACAGGTAGTTGATCTTCCCTTCGGTGGCGTAGCCTGTCTGGCCCACGCGGGTCACCCCCGGCGAGGACTCGAGCCCGGTCTTGACCGGCGTGATCGTCGCGCTGTCGCCGGCGATGTCGACATAGGTCACGCGGTTGCCCGACCCCTCGGCCTGCAGGAAGCGGTTGCCCGAGACCGGGCGCAGCCCGTCGGGGCCGTTGATCGGCTGCGACAGCGTCAGCGTGGTCAGGCTCGCGAAGTCGTAGCCGTTGCGGTTGACCCGCTGCATCGTGTTCTGGCGCACGTTGTTGACGTACATCGTCTCGTCGTCGGCGAAGGCGATGCCGTCGATCCCGACCAGCGACGGATCCTTGGCGAACACCGTCAGTTCCTCGCCCTCGGGTGTCAGCGCGAAGATGCGCCCGCCCGAGGTGTCGGTGGCGAAGGTGGTGCCCAGCCGGCCAATCGCGATGTCGTTGCAGATCGCCGGCCCGTCGGTCGGGAAGTCGTAGCTCGCCTTGAGCTCGCCGGTGGTGAGATCGAACACCTTGAGCGAGGATTTCGCGCCGGGTTGCGGCGGCCCGCCGAACGGGGGGTTGTTGCACACCCACAGCTGGTCGCGCCGCTCGTCGGCGAGCACCCCGAACGCCGAGGTCAGGCCGTTCTCGGCGTTCGGCCGAATCCACGGCTCGGCGGTCCTCGCGCCCGGCGTCGCGCGGTAGATCGTCCCGCCGGTGCTGGGCACGTAGATGTTGCCCGCGGAGTCCGAGGTGATGCTCTCGGGATGCACGCGGCTGCCGTTGATGCGGATATCGGCCGGAGCGGCCGATTGCGCGGCCACGGGGGCAGCGCCCGCCAGCGTCAGCGCCACTACCGAAACGCGAACCGTCGTCGTCCAATCGAGCATTGCATCCCTTTCCCTTGCCGTGCTCCGGCAAGCGCCATGATAGGCGGCTGAACTCGCGAGGAAAGCCGGTTTTCGAGGGTTTCTTTTCGCTGCTCCTGCTCTATCCCTCTCGCAACAAGAGGGATGGGATCGAGGAATGCTGCAAGCGATGCGCCGGGGAGTCTTCGCCTCGGCTCTGGGCCTGGTGATCACGCTGGCGCTGTGCGCTTCCGGCGTGGCCGCACAGGGCGGGCCTGCCGCGGTCGACGGCGCGACGATGCGCAACGCCGATGCCGCCGCCAGCGTCGGGGACTGGCAGAGCTACAGCCGCACCTGGGACGAGCAGCGCTTCAGCCCGCTCGACCAGATCAACGATGGCAACGTCCAGACCCTCGGTCTCGCGTGGTACGCCGATCTCGAGACCTTTCGCGGGGTGCAGGCGAGCCCGCTGGTGATCGACGGCATTCTCTACAACGAGAGCATCTACAACGTCGTGACCGCCTATGACGGCAAGACCGGTCGCAAGCTGTGGACCTATGACCCGCAGGTCGGCCCCGAATGGGCCCGCCTCGCCTGCTGCGGCCCGTCGGCGCGCGGCATCGCCGCGTGGAACGGCAAGCTCTACATCGGCGCGCTCGACGGCCGGCTGATCGCGATCGATGCGAAGGACGGACGCGAGATCTGGTCGAGCCAGACCTTCCCCGAAGGCCAGGAATATTCGATCACCGGCGCGCCGCGGGTCTACGACGGCAAGGTCGTGATCGGCAACGGCGGCGCCGACTACGGCTCGCGCGGGTTCGTCACCGCGTGGGACGCCGAGACCGGCGCCAAGCTGTGGAAGTTCTACCTCGTCCCGACCGACCCGGCTGCCGGTCCCGACGGCGAGGCCTCGGACAGCGCGATGGCGATCGCGCAGCCGACATGGTTCGGCCGCTTCTGGGAACAGGCCGCGGGCGGCGGCGGCAACGCGTGGGACAGCTTCGCCTACGACCCCGAGCTCAACCTGGTCTACATCGGCACCGGCAACGGCAGCCCGCACATGTGGCACTTCCGCAGCGAGGGGAAGGGCGACAACCTGTTCCTGTGCTCGATCGTCGCGGTCGACGCGACCACCGGCGCGTACAGGTGGCACTACCAGGAAGTGCCCGAGGAGGACTGGGACTACACCTGCACCCAGCCGATCGTGCTGGCCGACCTGACGATCGACTGAAAGCCGCGCAAGGTGGCGATGCACGCGCCGAAGAACGCGTTCTTCTACGTGATCGACCGCGCGACCGGCGAGCTGATCAGCGGCAAGAGCTACACTTCGGTCAACACCTGGGCGAGCGGCCTCGATGCCAACGGTCGCCCGATCCTGATGCCCGGCGCGCACAACACCACGACGCCGCACCTGATGTCGCCCAGGTGGCTGGCCGGGCACACCTGGCATCCGATGAGCTATTCGCCGCTGACCGGGCTGGTCTACTTCTCGGCGCAGGAGCAGGGCTCGATCTACGCCCGCGCCGCCGACGGCCAGTACCGCTATGCCAAGGGACGCAGCAACTCGGGCCAAGCGTACGGCACCGAGCCCGAGCTGCGGGCGCGGCTGCAGGCCGAGGCGGTCGCCAGCGAGCAGGGCTACCTGCTGGCGTGGAACCCGGTGACCCAGAGCGAGGCCTGGCGAGTCGACTACGGCATCCCCGGCTCAGGCGGCGTGCTCGCCACCGCGGGCAACCTGCTGATCCAGGGCACGATCAACAAAACGCTGGCAATCTACCGCGCCGACAACGGGGCCAGGCTGTGGGAGATGAATATCGACCAGGCCCCGGTCGCGGGCGCGATCACCTACATGATCGACGGCGAGCAATACATCGCGATCAACGCCGGCTGGGGCGGATCGCCGGTCATGAACCTCAACCGCAACGGCCCGTTCCGCACTGCCAGCGCCAAGCTGCTGGTGTTCAAGCTCGGCGCCAGCGGCGTGACGCTGCCACCGATGGCGCCGCCGAACGCCTTGCCCGCCCCGCCGCTGCTGCGCGCGACCGAATCGCAGGTGATCACCGGACGCGCGCTCTACGCGCAGACCTGTCAGCGCTGCCACGGCGAGAACGCGATCGGCGGGGTCAAGGACCTACGCTTCCTCACGCCGCAGGGCCACGCCCGGTTCGACGATGTCGTGCTCAAGGGCATCCTGCAGGATCGCGGGATGGCGAGCTTCGCCGACGTGCTCACGCCCGACGACGCGGCCGCGATCCACGCCTACCTGATCGCGCGCGGCAACGAGGATTACGCGGACGCTTCGGCGAAGGCGCAGTGAGCGAATAGAAGCCCTCTCCCCTTCAGGGGAGAGGGTTG
>DATDLP010000421.1:0-10056 GCA_036519255.1 Croceibacterium sp. | reverse complement strand
TGTTCCTCCAGTACTGCCAGAAATCGTAGCCCGGCAGCTGGTCGGCATTGAGCCACACCGCACCCTGCGCGGTCTTACCCATCTTGGCGCCGTCGGCGGTGGTCAGCAGCGGGGTGGTGACGCCGAAGACTTCGGTCCCGTCCATCCGCCGGCTCAGCTCGACGCCGTTGACGATATTGCCCCACTGGTCCGAGCCGCCCATCTGCAGCCGGCAGCCGATGTCCTTGGCCAAGTGGCGGAAGTCGTAGCCTTGCAGGATCATGTAGTTGAATTCGAGGAAGGTCATCGGCTGCTCGCGGTCGAGCCGGAGGCGCACCGAATCGAACGTCAGCATGCGGTTGATCGTGAAGTGCGTGCCGACTTCCTGCAGCAGCTCGATGTAGCCGAGCTGGCCGAGCCAGTCGTGGTTGTTGACCATCACCGCGTCGGTCGGGCCGTCACCGAACGTGAGGAACCGCTCGAACACCGTGCGGATCGAGGCGATGTTGGCGTCGATCGTCGCATCGCTGAGCATCTTGCGGCTCTCGTCGCGCCCCGTCGGATCGCCGATCCGCGTGGTGCCGCCGCCCATCAGCACGACCGGCTTGTGCCCGGTCTGCTGGAGACGGCGCAGCAGCATGATCTGCACCATCGAGCCGACGTGGAGCGAAGGCGCGGTCGCGTCGAAGCCGATATAGCCGGGCACCACCTGGCGCTGCGCCAGGGCATCCAGGCCCGCGGCGTCGGTAAGCTGGTGGATGTAGCCGCGCTCGTCGAGTACACGCAGCAGGTCGGACTGGTACTGGCTCATCTTGCTCCCTCGTTGGGGCGCGCGCGTAGCACGCAAGGGACTTCATGCAAACGTATCCGCTGACTGCCCACCCCGAGCATCCATCTGTGAATGTCACGCAGATAGAGGCAAAGATCATCGGCCGCGATGACAACTGGCTGCGCGTGCGCTGGCGGCTCGAAGGCTCCCAGGGCCTCGTCGTCGCGCCGTTCGCGGGCAAGGGCCGGGCCGACGGGCTGTGGCAGACGACCTGTTTCGAGCTGTTCCTCAAGCCCGAAGGCGGCGCGCCGTACGTCGAGCTCAACCTCTCGCCGTCCGAGCGGTGGAACGCCTACGATTTCGAGGCCTATCGCTGGGGCATGGCAGAGCGGCCGTTCCCGCGCGAGCCCGAATGCACGCTGCGGCTCGGGTCGAGCTTCGCGATCTTCGACGCCGCGATTCCGGTGGCCGGCCTGCCCGACGCCGATTGCGCGATGGGCCTTTCGGCGGTGATCGAGGAGCAGGGCGGGGTGAAGAGCTACTGGGCGCTCGCGCATCCCGACGCCAAGCCCGATTTCCACGCCCCGGCTTGCTTCGCCGCGACGCTTCCGGCAGCGGCAGCGGCATGAAATTCGGCATCGACCGGCTGCTCGCCGAACCTGACCTGAGGAAACCGCTCGAGGGCAAGCGCGTGGCGCTCGTCGCCCACCCGGCCTCGGTCACGCTCGACCTGACGCATTCGCTCGATGCGCTGGTGGCCGCGGGGATCAACGTGACCGCCGCGTTCGGCCCGCAGCACGGGATCAAAGGCGACAAGCAGGACAACATGGTCGAGACCGCGGACGAGACCGATCCGCGCTACGGCATCCCGCTGTTCAGCCTCTACGGCGAGGTGCGCCGGCCGACGGGCCAGATGATGAGCGCGGCCGACGTGTTCCTGTTCGACCTGCAGGACCTCGGCTGCCGCATCTATACCTTCTGCACCACGCTGCTGTACCTGCTCGAGGAGGCGGCGAAGACCGGCAAGAGTGTCTGGGTGCTCGACCGGCCCAATCCGGCGGGGCGGCCGGTCGAGGGCACGCTGCTGCTGCCGGGGCAGGAGAGCTTCGTCGGAGCCGGGCCGATGCCGATGCGCCACGGGCTGACGATGGGCGAACTGGGCCACTGGTTCGTCCGCCACTTCAATCTCGACGTCGATTATCGCGTGATCGAGATGCACGACTGGCTACCCGAGGCGGGGCCGGGCTTCGGCTGGCCGGAGAGCCGGATCTGGATCAATCCGAGCCCGAACGCCGCGAACCTCAACATGGCGCGCGCCTACGCGGGCACCGTGATGCTCGAAGGTGCGACCTTGAGCGAGGGCAGGGGGACGACGCGGCCGCTCGAGGTGCTGTTCGGCGCGCCCGACGTCGACGCAGGCGCGGTGCTGGACGAGATGTGGCGGCTGGCGCCGGAGTGGCTCGCGGGTTGCGCCATCCGCGAGTGCTGGTTCACGCCGACCTTCCACAAGCATGTAGGAACGCTCTGCAACGGGCTGATGATCCATGCGGAAGGCGCGTTCTACGAGAACGAGGCGTTCCGCCCCTGGCGGCTCCAGGCGCTGGCCTTCAAGACAATCCGGCGGCTTTATCCCGAGTATCCGCTCTGGCGCGATTTTCCCTACGAATACGAGTTCGAGCGGCTGGCGATCGACGTGATCAACGGCGGCCCGGCGTTGCGCGAGTGGGTCGACGATCCGGCGAGCGCGGCGGGGGACCTAGAAGCTTTTGCCGGGAGGGATGAACAGGCCTGGCGTGTCGAGGTGGCGGACCTGTTGCTCTATTGATCCGAAGCTGTCGCGGGAGCGGCGTGTTAGCCAATCGGCGCTCGCAGAGGCGCGGAGGCGCAGAGGATGACGAGGATCGACGAACTGTCGGGGTTGGTTGTCGATGAGTGCATTCGCATTCATCGCGAACTTGGCCCGGGCTTGCTCGAAAGCGTGTACGAAACGGTCCTCGCCGGGGCCCTTGCTCGCCATGGGGTAAAGGTCGACCGACAAGTGCCGGTCGATATCAACTACGACGGAATGCACTTCCCGGCTGCATTTCGGATCGATCTCCTGATCGAGGAGACGTTGATCCTGGAGATCAAGTCAATCGAAGCCTTGAAGAACCTGCACGCGAAGCAGCTTCTCACCTACCTTCGGCTGACCGGGAACACGGTCGGCTTGTTGCTCAATTTCTCCGGGGAGACGATGAAAGAGGGCATTCGGCGGGTAGTGAACAATCACGGTGAGGCACGCTAGCCTCTGCGCCTCCGCGCCTCTGCGAGAGCCAAATATCCCAGAACTCGCTGCATTGGACCGCGCAACCGACATCTCACGTACGATCGAGTGCGCTTGCAGCGCGGCTAGAGTCCTGTACTGATCAGTACATGCCCGATGATGCCCGCACGCAGCGCCGCCAGCAGATGCTCAAGGCGGCGCGAATCTGCTTTCTCGACCGGGGGTTCCTGCGCACGACGATCAGCGACGTGCTTGCGCTGTCGGGCGGCTCGCGGGCGACGGTGTATGAGGAATTCGGCGACAAGGAGGGGTTGTTCGCGGCGCTGGTCGGCTCGGTGCTCGAGGACATGAGCCTGCCCGCCGTCGCCGATGGCCAACCTGACGCGGTGTTGCGCGAGCTCGGACGAAGCTACCTCGGCCAGTTGCTCGATCCGGACGCGCTCGCGTTGTACCGAGTGGTGCTGGGCGAGAGCTCACACATGCGGCAGCTGGGGCCGGGGATCTTTCGCGCGGGGCCGCAAGCGGCGATCGATGCGCTGGCCGGGCGGTTCGAGGCGTGGGTCGTGGCCGGAGAGCTTGTGCTCGACGATCCGCGCCAGGCCGCAACACTGTTCCTGGCAATGGTCGAGGGCGACCTGCACCGCGCCGCGATCATGTGGCAGCGCAGCCCCTCGGCAGGGGAGATAGGCCAGACCGTGGATGCAGCGGTGACGTTGTTCCTGCGCGGGGCCGCGCCACCGGCGCGGTGAATCCGATGCTACCTGCCGGGAAGTCGCTCGAGCTGCAGCGGCCGTTCCCGCGTCGGCAAAGGACGCACGTCGCGAGTATCGTGGCGCATCACCAGGACCGAGCAGCCATCGATCCGATGGTCGACCGCGGCGATCATCAGCGGCTCGTCCGCGACCGCGTTACCGCGGTCGAGCAAGGGAAAGCCGCGTTCCGCGCGCACTTCATGGATGCGGTCTATGCAGACCTTCTGCTCGCTCAGCGGGAGACCCGGAGATCGCACCGAGGGGTCGGGGAGGACCGGGATTTCGGGTGCCGGCGCAAGCGCGACCTCCTGTTCCGCCGCAGCACCGGTGGCAAGCACGAGCGCGACAAGAGGCAAGATGGCACGCATGGCAGTTCTCCCTTCGGGAGAAGTTTAGCGTGACCCGATGAACGGCGCATAAACCGTTGCGCCCCGGGAGCTTGTCCCGCCGGTCGCCGCCGCTATGCCTTGCCGCAAACACAACGAGAGGAAGCCCCCCAATGCTCAGGCTCTACAGCTTCGGCCCTGCCGCCAATTCGCTCAAGCCGACGCTGACGCTGTACGAGAAGGGCCTTGCGTTCGAACACCGGCTGCTCAATCCGGCGCAGTTCGAGCATCACAGCGACCGGTACAAGGCGATCAACCCGCGCGGGCAGGTGCCCGCGCTCGACGACGGCGGACGGATCGTCACCGAGAGCACGGTGATCTGCGAGTATCTCGAGGACGCACACCCGACCGAAGTCAGGCTGCGCCCCGACGATTCCTGGGACCGCGCGCAGATGCGCGTGTGGACCAAGTGGGTCGACGAGTACTTCTGCTGGTGCGTGTCGACGATCGGCTGGCACCGCGGGGTGAAGTTCATGGCGCAGGCACTCAGCGACGAGGAGTTCGAGGCGCACCTCGAGAACATCCCGATTCCCGAGCAGCAGCTCAAATGGCGCCGCGCGCGCGAGGGCTTTCCGCAGGACGTACTGGACGACGAAATGCGCAGGATCGGCGTCTCGGTGCGCCGGCTCGACGACCATCTCGCAAGTAACGAGTGGCTCGCAGGCGGGATCTATTCGTTGGCAGACATCTGCAACTTCGCGATCGCCAACGGGATGGAGCAGGGCTTCGCCGAGCTGGTCAACCCCGACGAGACACCGCACCTGATTCGCTGGATCGAGCAGGTCAACGCGCGGCCTGCGGTGCAGAAAATGTTCACCTCGGTGCCACGCGAGCATCTCGGGCCGCCGAAGGATTGAGGCCCCCTGCGCTTGTGACAATGCTATAACTTAGATTTGAACTTAATAGGTCGCTAACTAACGCGTGGTAGCGCTCCCGCAACCAGAACAACGCAGAGGGGAGCAATGCTGCACGAATCCATTCGCGTGCCCGAGGGTACCGCGATCGAAGGCATTTCAGAGGCGTGCAGCGAAGTGACCGTGGGTTGCTCGGATGTGTCCGGGCTTGTCCAGTCGGTCCTCGCCTCGTCCGAACGGCTGCGCGAAGAGCACACCGCGCTGCTCGGCACCGTCACCGCGCTCAACGACGACCAGGACCAGGTCGCGCAGGCGTGCGACGAATCGCGCCTGCTGTCGCAGCGTGCGATCGACCAGCTCTCGCAAGGGACGGTGCACATCCGCGCCTCGCTGGCCGAGATCGGCAACCTGCTGTCGCTGGTCGACACGCTGACCCAGCACGTCACCGGCTTCGCCGCGGCGATGGGCCAGGTGCGGCAGTGCTCGCGCGACATCGACCAGATCGCCGAGACCACCAACATCCTCTCGCTCAACGCGGCGATCGAGGCGGCGCGCGCAGGCGATGCCGGCCGCGGGTTCGCCGTGGTGGCGAGCGAGGTCAAGTCGCTCGCCGGCAAGACCCGCCAGGCCACTGACGAGATCGCGCGCACCATCGACGCGCTCGGCATGGAAGCCGAGCAGGTCATCGTCGAAATCGAGAAGGGGGCGAAAGTACGCGACGAGGCGCGCAATTCGGTGGCGCGGATCGAGGACACGCTGGTGGGCGTCGGCGAGATGGTCAGCGAAGTCGACCGGCAGAACGACCAGATCGCGCAAGCGACCGGCGCGATCAGCGGGCACGTCGACAAGCTGCAGCAGGCGCTGGCGACCTTCAACACCGCCGCGCGCGACAACGAGGGCAAGCTCGGCAGCGCGCAGCACCGGATGGACGATCTCGAGGAGATGGCGAGCGTGATGTTCGACCGGATCGTGCACGCGGGCCTGGCGCCGCGCGACAGCGCGATGGTCGACAAGGCACGGGCGGCGCGCGACAGCGTGATCGAAGCGGCTACACGGGCGCTGGCCGACGGCAGCCTGAGCGAATCGGTGCTGTTCGACGACAAGTACACCGAGGTATCCGGCACCAACCCGCAGCTCTACCGCAACCGGTTCTGCGACTGGGCGGACAAGAACTGGCGGCCGGTGCTCGACAAGATCAAGGCGTCGGACCCGAACATCATCGCCACCGTGTGCGACGACCGCAACGGCTTCCTGCCGACGCACCTGACCGAGCGTTCGCGCAAGCCGACCGGCAACTACCAGCACGACCTGCAGTTCTGCCGCAATGGGCGCATGATCTTCAACGCGATCGACAAGCGCATCAAGAGCGGCAATGCCGAGTTCTCGATGGCGGTCTACCGTTACGAGGGCGACGGCAACCAGTACCGCGTCGTGCGCCTCGCGAGCGTGCCGATCGTGATCAACGGCCGGCGCTGGGGCGACTACGAGATTTCCTACGTGCTGTGATCCAGGGGAACCGCTCTACCGGGCGGGTGGCGGTCCCTGCGGATGATGCGGCAGCGCGGGGTCGAGCACGGCCCAGCGCGGCGCGCTGGCGGTCCAGATGATCGCCTGTGGCGCGATCAGCGCGGGATCGTCGAGCGTGCCGGCGCGCACGCGGATCGGCATGCCCGCCGGCTCGACGGTCCTGCTGTACATCTGCGCGCCGCACGCGGGGCAGAACCCGCGCTCGACGCGGTTGCCGCTGTCGGCGACGAGCTCGATCGTGGACACCGAACCCTCGTAAGCCACGGCCTGCTCGGGAAACAGCACGTTGACCGTGGCGGAGCCGCTGGCGATGCGCTGGCAGTCGCGGCACCAGCACATGCGCGCCCCGAGCGGCTCGGCGGAGACGGTGAAGCGGACCTGTCCGCACAGGCACTGGCCAGTATGACAGGTCATCTCGGTTTGCTCCTTCGCACGGTCCCGGTCATGGGCTTGTCGACCGGTTAACGGCAATCCGTGAAATGTTCTAACGCGTTGTTATTGCAATGCAGCAAACTTGTTGCATTGAATGCTGCGCTGCGGCACGATTCCGCCGGCATGGGGGACATGGCGCTGACAATCAAACCCGATATCGCGGAACTGCTCGCCCGGCTCGGCGAGCAGGCCGGCGACATCGCGGTGCAGTGCAGCGACACCGGCGGCATCGTCGGCCGGCTCAACCGGCAGATCTCGGCCGAAGCCGAACGCCTCGGCGAGCTGGTCGATGCAATGGGCGAGCTGAATGCCTGCCGCTCGGAGCGCAGCCTCGCGACGCAGGAGCTGCTCAGGACCTCGCAAGTCGCGTGGACCGTGCTCGAGCGTGGCAATACCGTGGCCGAGCAGTCGCTGAGCGAGGTTTCGCGCCTGGTGGCCGACATCACCGGGCTCGATGGGCAGCTGCAGACCTTCCTCGACACGCTCGGCGCGATCGGTGGGGTCACCCGGACGCTGCGGCAGATCGCCGAGCAGACCGAGTTGCTCAGCTTCAACGCGCGGATCGAGGCGGCGCGCGGAGGCACGGCGACCAAGCCGTTCGAAGTGCTTGCGACCGAGATCCGCAAGCTGGCGGTTACCACGTCGGAATCGGCGGTCGAGGTCACGCGCAATATCGCGCGGATCGAGGAGACCGCGGGCTCGCTGATCGGCTCGCTCAAGACGCACATCGCCAGCGGGCGCGAGACCACCCAGCACATCGACGCGCTGGGTACGGCGTTGACCGAGATGGCGGCGCTGGTACACCAGTTCCACGACCGCTCGCGCGCGATCGCCGAGTGCAACGAGCGCGCCGAGGCGGAAGTCGCCAAGGTCGATGCGGGCCTTATCGAGTTCCGCCAGGTCGCCGCCGAGAGCGCCCGCCGGGCCGACCAGGCGCGCCAGCAGCTCGACGCGCTCGAGAGCAGCGCCAACGACATGCTCAACCAGGTCGCCCACGGCGGAGTGGAGACGCGCAACGCACCGTTCATCGCGCTGGCGTTCGAAGGCGCGCGCGAGATCGCCGGGCTGATCGAGCGCCACCTCGACGGGCCCGAGCTGAGCCGAATGGCGCTGTTCGACACCGCCTATCGCGCGCGACCGGGGACCGATCCGGTGCAGTACGACAACGGCTTCGCCGATTTCGCCGACCGCCACATCCGCCCGGTCCTCGATCTGCACACGCACCGCAACAGGTCGGTGGTCGGCTGCTGCCTGGTCGACATGAACGGCTACCTGCCGACGCACATCACCGAGCGCAGCCAGGGGCAGATCCCGGGCCAGCGGCTGCGCAACCTCGAGTTCGCGCGCAACCGGCAGATATTCATGGACGGGCAGACCCGCCGCGCGCTCGATGGCGACGATCCGTTCTTCCTGTTCGCCTATCGCCAGGACCTCGGCGAGGGCCGCTTTCGCGCGCTGCGCAGCGTGTTCGTGCCGCTTGCTTTCGGCGGCCGAAAATGGGGTTTGTACGAGGTTGGCTACCTGATCTGACCCCAAACCCCCCTAGGTCGTACGCCCCAGTGACAAAGGTCTCGCAGCGGGATAATCCTTAGCTACGACAAGGATTTGGGGGCACCATGAGCGAGAGGATGGACGAAGCCGCAGCGGCGTCGCGGCTGATGGAGATGACGATCGCCCACTGGGGGGGCGAGCTGCTGCTCCAGGCAGCCGAGATGAGCCTGGCGGACAAGTTCGAGGGTGATGCGCCGCGCAGCGCGAAGGAGATCGCCGCCGAGTACGGCATGCTGCCGCGAGCGACGTATCGCTTCTTGCGTTCGCTGGCCGGTCTCGGCCTGTTCGCCTCGGCCGGCGGCGACAGCTTCCGCCTGACCGATCTCGGCGCGGCGCTGCGCACCGGGGCGCACGGGGCGGCCCGCTCGGCGGTGATCGCGCTGATCGGGGACATGGTGAAGCCCGCGTGGAAGGTGTTCGACCACGGGCTCGTGACCGGCGACCCGGCGTTCGAGAAGGCGCACGGGATGGGACTGTTCCAGTTCCTGCAGCACAACCCGGGGATGGCGCAGTTCTTCAGCGAGACGATGGTCGGCTTCCACGGGCGCGAGCCGCCGGCGGTGGCCGAGGCCTACGACTTTGCCGGTATCGCCTCGCTGGTCGACGTCGGCGGCGCGTCGGGCAACATGCTCGGGCACGTGCTGTCGCGGCATCCGCATCTGCAAGGCGTGCTGTATGACCTGCCGCACGTGGTGGCTGACGCGCCACCGCTGCTCGAGAGCTTCGGCGTTGCCGACAGGGTGACGATCCGGAGCGGCAGCTTCTTCGATCACGTGCCGGAGGGGCACGATGCCTATCTGCTGTCGCACATCGTGCACGACTGGGACGACGTCGAGAACGGCATCATCCTCCGCAACGTGCGCGAGGCGATGAATCCCCAAGGCAAGCTGCTGCTGGTCGAGATGGTGCTGCCCGAAGGCGACGCGCCGCACATGGGCAAGATGCTCGACATGATGATGATGCTCGTCCCCGGGGGCGAGGAGCGCACGCCGAGCGAATATGCGCAGCTGCTCGAGCCGCACGGGTTCCGGATCGCGCGCGTGGTGCCGACCAACTCGGCGGTGAGCGTGGTGGAGGCGGTGCTGGCGTGAAACCGTCTTTCGGCTGGAGCATTGCTTCGGCTGAGGAGACGACAATGGCCAAGAAGGACAAGCTGAAGGTTCCCAAGAAGATCATGGGCTTCAAGCTCTCGAAGGGCACCCGCAAGGACCTCAGGAAGCTGCTCAGGATGTTCACCAAGCCTGACACGCACTCGCTGGCCACCGCTGCGGCCACCGGCCTTGCGGCTTACCTTGCCGAGCGGTTTGCCGAGAAGGAGTTGGCCGCCAAGCCCCGGAGCGGGCGAACGAGCCGTGCCCACTAGAGTCGAGTTCTGGTTGATTGAATAGAAGGGGGATTCCCCAGCGGGTTTGGTTCTGATTCAACCTGCTGGCTGGGGATGGAGGCCAGCGGGGATGGCGAGACCCTATTCGAATGATCTTCGGGAGCGAGCTGCGTCTGCGGTCGCATCGGGGCGGAGTTGCCGGGAGGTGGCATCGCTGTT
>DATDLP010000420.1:0-2589 GCA_036519255.1 Croceibacterium sp. | reverse complement strand
GGCGCGGTCATCCGCGGCGAGGAGTACGAGGCGTTCCTCGGCAAGAAGTACGTCGGCACCAAGCGCTTCGGGCTCGACGGCGGCGAATCGATGATCCCCGCGCTCGAGGCGGTGATCAAGTACGGCGGCTCGCTCGGCGTGCGCGAGATCATCTACGGCATGGCGCATCGCGGGCGCCTGAACGTGCTCGCGAACGTGATGGCAAAGCCCTATCGCGTGATCTTCCACGAGTTCTCGGGCGGCACCGCCAACCCCGAGGACGTCGGCGGCTCGGGCGACGTCAAGTACCACCTCGGCACCAGCACCGACCGCGAGTTCGACGGGATCAAGGTGCACATGAGCCTAGTCCCGAACCCGAGCCATCTCGAGGCGGTCGACCCGGTGGTGCTCGGCAAGGCGCGCGCGCAGCAGGCGATCCGCGACGACCTGAGCAAGCACGAGCAGGTGCTGCCGGTCCTGATCCACGGCGACGCGGCGTTCGCCGGGCAGGGCATCGTGTGGGAATGCCTCGGCCTGTCGGGCGTCAAGGGCTACGATACCGGCGGCTGCCTGCATTTCATCATCAACAACCAGATCGGGTTCACCACCAGCCCGAAGTTCGCGCGCAACTCGCCCTACCCGTCGGACGTGGCCAAGGGCATCCAGGCGCCGATCCTGCACATCAACGGCGACGATCCCGAGGCGGTGACCTTCGCCTGCAAGCTGGCGATCGAGTACCGCCAGAAGTTCCGCAGCGACATCGTGATCGACATGTGGTGCTATCGCCGCTTCGGGCACAACGAGGGCGACGAGCCGAGCTTCACCCAGCCGCTGATGTACGCGCGGATCCGCGAGCACCCGCGCGTGAGCGAGATCTACGCCGCGCGGCTGGTGGCCGAAGGCGTGATCGACGGCCAGGCGCTGCCGCACATGCGCTACGAGTTCGACGCGTTGCTCGAAGGCGAGTTCGAGGCGGGCAAGAGCTACAAACCCAACGAAGCCGACTGGTTCGGCGGCCGCTGGAGCGGGCTGCACAAGCCGGCCGACCCCGAATCTGCCCGGCGCAACATCGACACCGCGGTCGATCGCAAGCTGTTCGACAGCCTCGGCCGCACGCTGACCACGGTCCCCGATGATCTGACGATCCACAAGACGCTGGGCCGCGTGATCGAGGCCAAGCGGCAGATGTTCGACACCGGCGAAGGGTTCGACTGGGCCACCGCCGAGGCGCTCGCCTTCGGCAGCCTGGTGACCGAAGGGTTCAACGTGCGCCTCTCGGGCCAGGACTGCGGGCGCGGCACCTTCAGCCAGCGCCACGCGACCTGGATCGACCAGGAAACCGAGCGCAAGTTCATCCCGCTGTGCCAGCTGCCGCACGGCAAGTTCGAGGTCTGGGACAGCCCGCTCAGCGAGTACGGCGTGCTGGGGTTCGAGTACGGCTTCGCCAGCGCCGACCCGAAGACGCTGGTGCTGTGGGAAGGCCAGTTCGGCGACTTCGCCAACGGCGCGCAGATCATCATCGACCAGTACATCGCCGCCGGCGAGGCCAAGTGGCTGCGCGCCAACGGGCTGGTGCTGCTGCTGCCGCACGGGTTCGAGGGCCAGGGGCCCGAGCACTCCTCGGCGCGGCTCGAGCGGTTCCTGCAGCTGTGCGCCAACGACAACATCCAGGTGTGCAACATCACCAGCCCGGCGAACTATTTCCACGTGCTGCGCCGGCAGATGAAGCGTCCGTTCCGCAAGCCGCTGGTGATCATGACGCCGAAGAGCCTGCTGCGGCACCCGATGGCCAAGTCGAGCGCCGACGAGTTCACGGCTTCGGCGCATTTCAAGCGCATCCTCAGCGACCGCAAGGAGATCGCCGATGCCGACGTCCGCCGGCTGGTGCTGTGCAGCGGCAAGGTGGCGTACGACCTGATGGAGACGCGCGAGAAGGAGCGGCTCGAGGACGTGTCGATCGTGCGGCTCGAGCAGCTCTATCCGTTCCCGGGCGAGCCGCTCGCGGCGCGGCTGGCGCGCATGACCAATCTGAAGGAGGTCGTGTGGTGCCAGGAGGAGCCGAAGAACAACGGCGCGTGGTTCTTCGTCGAGAGCCGGATCGAGGCGGCGCTGACCGCGGCCGGGCACGAGGGCAAGCGGGCGAGCTACGCCGGGCGCGACGCTTCGGCCTCGCCGGCCACCGGGCTCGCCAGCCGGCACAAGGAACAGCAGGAAGAACTCGTGTCGGAAGCGTTGGGGCTGAGCGCGTGAGCAATGCCTCGCGCTCCCGTCATCCCGGCGAAAGCCGGGACCTCGTGCCGCCAGGTCGGACTTTGCCGCGCGAGGTCCCGGCTTTCGCGGGGATGACGAACACTATTGGTGGGATGATCAACAATGACCGTTGAAGTGAAAGTCCCCACGCTCGGGGAATCGGTGACCGAGGCGACGATCGGCGAGTGGCTCAAGCAGCCCGGCGATCCGGTGAAGCTCGACGAGCCCGTGGCCAGCCTCGAGACCGACAAGGTCGCGATCGAGGTGCCCGCGCCGGCCGCGGGGATCATGGGTGCGCACGCGGTCCCGGTCGGAGCGACGGTCGAGGTCGGAGCGGTGATCGCGACGATCGGCGACGAG
>DATDLP010000419.1:0-2724 GCA_036519255.1 Croceibacterium sp. | reverse complement strand
AACAGCGATGCCACCTCCCGGCAACTCCGCCCCGATGCGACCGCAGACGCAGCTCGCTCCCGAAGATCATTCGAATAGGGTCTCGCCATCCCCGCTGGCCTCCATCCCCAGCCAGCAGGTTGAATCAGAACCAAACCCGCTTGGGAATCCCCCTTCGATTCAATCAATCAGAAATCGACTCTAGGGCTTTAATTCACCAACTGGATCGAGGAACTGACCGGCAAGGTGTCGGCTGACTTCTGCAAATTCACCAATTGCTGCACAATCGTGATAGCCTCGCTACCGCGATGGTTCGGGATGCCGTTGTGGATCTCGGGCGAGAGCATCGAAAAGGCTGAGTTGCGGTGTTGAACGGAAAACAGGCTACCGGACTGTGAGCCCCTGACAATCTGGATCACTTGCGAACTATCGGGCAAGTCATAGGGTTCGCAGGCGCTCACGGCTGAATCTTTCGCGCGGAGGACAATCGGTCACGCGCTTCGCATCGGTGTGGCATCCAAGGAACCGGGAGTCCGTGACCGCCGTCACACCGCCGTCCGAATTGCCGCTTGCGCCAGATCGGCCCCGCTGTTGCCTCCCGCGCCACCCTCGCACGCCGTTGATCGAACCTCCGCCGACGCCGGTCGACAATCGGTGGCCCGCGCGTGACGAGATAGTTTCGCGGCTAACCATTGCCGCGAGAGGCGGATCGTTCACAAAGGGATCGTGCAATGACGAAATGGAATGCCTGGCTGGGCTCATGCGCGGCCGTCGCGCTGCTGGCGGGGGCTGCGGCGCAGGCGCAGAACCGCGAGGCGGTGACCGACGACATCGTGGTGACCGCGCCGGCGGCGATCGGCGAGTTCGGGCTCGATCTCACCGCGCGCGACACCGCGGTCAAGCCGGGCGACGACTTCGAGAAGTACGCCTCGGGCGCGTGGATCGCACGGACCGAGATTCCCGCGGACCGTCCGTCGAAGGGCTCGTTCAACGACTTGCGCGAGGAGGTGCAGAGCGATCTGCAGAACCTCATCACCTCCGCCCCCGCAGGTTCCAAGTACGGTGCGCTCTATGCGTCGTTCATGGACGAGCGGGCGGTCGAGCGCGCCGGGCTCGCGCCGCTGATGCGCGACATCGCCGACGTCAGGGCGATCGCCGACAAGAGCGCGTTCGCCCGCTTCATGGGTGCCAGCGCCTATCGCTTCGGGATCAACCTGTTCGACTACGACGTCTACGCCGACACCGACAATCCGACCGTCAACGCCTTCTGGACCGGCCAGGGCGGCCTCGGCCTGCCCGAGAAGGACTATTACTTCAACGCGCAGTTCGCGACCCAGCGCGAGGCCTATCGCGCCTATATCCAGCGCACGATGAAGGCGCTCGGCCATTCCGATCCGGCCGGCGCAGCGGGCCTGGTCATGGCGTTCGAGACCGAGATCGCCTCGCTCAGCTGGTCCTCCGACGAGCGCCGCCAGATCGAGCTGGTCAACAACCCGTATTCGACCGAGCAGCTCAAGGCCTACGCGCCGGGGCTCGACTGGGACGCGTTCTTCGCCGGCGCCAAGGTGC
The DNA here is from genome assembly GCA_036519255.1 of Croceibacterium sp. Lineage (GTDB taxonomy): Bacteria > Pseudomonadota > Alphaproteobacteria > Sphingomonadales > Sphingomonadaceae > Croceibacterium_A. The sequence continues at coordinate 1,176 of DATDLP010000419.1, read as the reverse complement.
CGCCGCAGCGGCGCATGATCGTGGCCGAGAACACCGCGGTGAAGGCGATCGCCGAGCTCTACGCCGCGACCCCGCTCGACACGCTCAAGCTGTGGCAGGAGTTCCACCTCGCCGACCAGGGCGCGCCGTACCTCAACCGGGCGATGGTCGACAGCCGGTTCCGCTTCACAAGCTCGCTGTCGGGCGTGACCGAGATCCGCCCGCGCTGGCGGCGCGCGATCGAGCTGGTCGACAATTCGCTCGGCGAGCTGGTCGGCCAGGCTTATGTCGACGAGCATTTCCCGCCCGCCGCCAAGGCCAAGATGGAAGTGCTCGTCGCCAACCTCAAGCTGGCGATGGGCGACCGAATCCGCGCCAACGCGTGGATGAGCCCCGAAACCAAGCAGGCGGCGCTCGACAAGCTCGGACGGATGGACGTGATGGTCGGCTATCCCGACGAGTGGCGTGAGTACGGCCCGCTGCGGATCGACGCCGGCGATCTCTACGGCAACGCCGAGCGCGCTGCGGGCTTCAACGCCGAGTACCGGATGAGCTTCCTGGGCAAGCCGGTCGACCGCAAGAAGTGGGGCATGAACCCCCAGACCGTGAACGCCTACAACGGCGGGCTCGAGAACAAGATCGTGTTCCCGGCGGGCATCCTGCAGCCACCGTTCTTCGATCCCGGCGCCGACTCGGCGGTCAACTACGGTGCGATCGGCGCCGTGATCGGCCACGAGATCAGCCACGGGTTCGACGACCAGGGCCGCAAGATCGACGCCGCCGGCGCGGTGCGCGACTGGTGGACCGGGGGCGACGCCGAGCGCTTCAACGCCGAGGCCACGCAGTTCGGCAAGCAGTACGCGGCGTTCGAGGTGGTGCCGGGGAGCTTCATCAACCCTGAGCTGACGATGGGCGAGAACATCGCCGATCTGGCCGGCGTGACGGTGGCGCTCGACGCCTATCACCGCTCGCTCGGCGGGCAACCGGCACCGGTGCTCGGCGGGCTGACCGGCGACCAGCGGTTCTTCCTAGCGTTCGCCCAGGTCTGGCGAGTCAAGGCGCGCGAGGACGCGCTGCGCAACCAGGTCACGACCGACCCGCACAGCCCGGCGCGCTACCGCACGATTGCGCCGCTGCGGAACCTGGATGCGTGGTATGAGGCGTTCGGGGTTCAGCCGGGCGACACGATGTACATCG
>DATDLP010000418.1:0-2915 GCA_036519255.1 Croceibacterium sp. | reverse complement strand
AGACGCTGCGCGCCGAGGGCATCGCACCGTCGCGCGAGCTCGTGCGGACCCTGGGCTGGCTCGCAGTCGCTCCGGTGCGGCCGCGCTCCGCACGCGCGCGGCTCGATCGCTGGCGGTGGTACCGGCGGCCGTACGAGGTGTCGCTGGCGCTGATCGAGGTCGGCTGAGCGCTCAGCCCCCGCTGTCGCCGTCGCCCTCGAGCACCTCGGCCATCTCGCGCTCGTTCTGCTCGCGCCACTCGGCGTAGCGCGGGCTGGTCGAGCGGATGTTGGCCCAGAGCAGCGTGTTGCCTTCGTGGCAGGCGTATTCGAACGGCTCGTAGGCGTTGTCGCGCCGCCACGGGTAGCCGATCTTGAACTTGCCGGTGAGGATCGTCGGGTCCTCGACCCAGGCCTCGTAGTAGAGGCCGTCGGGGCTCGGGGTGAAGCGCTCGACGATCTTCATCTCGGTGCTGGTCGGGATGCCCGAGGTGCCGTTGCTCGGGCCGACGATGACCATCGGCGCGAGGCCGTTGAAGTTGGTCGACTCGACCACCAGCGTGTCGCCCTCGAAGTGCCCGCGCGAGCTGCCGAGCCAGGTAGTGTAGGCCGAGGCCGGTTGCGGGCGGCCGTCGAGCGGGATGAAGCGCTGCTCGTGGATCATCTCGTGGTTGATCACCACCCAGCCCGGCGCCTGGAATATCCGCACGCCGTTGTTGTACGGGAACGGCACCATGCTCGCGGGCATGCCGCGGGTGATGCAGCGGTCGAGCGGGTTGAAGTCCTGCCGGCCTTCGAACACCTGGCCGTTCCAGCTGCTCTTCATGAACGCCTGGCGGCGCTTGCCCTCGGCGGTCATCTCCGGGATGCGGCCGGTCGCGGCCGGCTCGACCACCAGCGCGGTCTGGCGCAGCGCGGTGCCGTACTCGAACCAGTTGCCCGCACCAAGCTGGTTGCTGGCGTCCTCGCGGTCGGCGCCCGCCTCGACCTCAGCGGCCGAGCTCAACGCCTCGCGGTACTCGTCCTCGGTCATCAGCAGTCGGTCGCCATGCTGCGGGCGGCGCTGCATCGGCGTGCGGCCGACTTGGTCGAGCGGGTACATGCCGCGCAAATCGGGATCACCCCATTCGGTCTTCGGCGCGGACCAGCCGGCGGGCGCGGGCGGCGGGACGCCGACGGAGTCCTGCGCGGCGAGCGGTGCGGCGGCAGGCAGCAGCATGGCGGCGCCGGCAGCGAGCAGGACTTTCCGGATCATCGCAAGTCCCCCGAGATCGTTATCGTTCTAACGATCTTGTATGCCGCCGTGCGACGGCGGTGACCAGCCCCGCCGAGCCGGCTCAATGCCAGCCGTCGCGGATCCACCGCATCAGGGTCGGCGGCCCGAGGGCTTCGCTGAGAACCGACGCATTCCTGACGGCATCGGCGCTCTCGGCAGTGCAGTTGTCGTCGACGACCGTCAGTCCCGGAAACGGCCGATCGGTCACGTTGCCATCGGGCAGCGCGGGCAAGTCGTCCTCCGACTGGCGCCGGCGGCCGCGCGAGCGGCGTTCGACAGGCAAGGGACCGCATTGGACGGACCAGCTTTCCATGGCGATAGCCTTGCCGTCGTCGCCAAGCTGGAACCGAAACGCGAGGTACATGTACGACGGCGCAGCCGGCATATCGGATGCAGAAGCGATCTCGGCCGGCAGCGTTCCTTCGGGCGTAACCTGTGACTGGCCCTGGGCGATCAGATGATCGCCGTTGGCGACGAACATCATCTCGTCGTCGGGAGTGTCCCGTTTCCAGCCGGCAAAGGTTCGCCGGCGACCGCGCCCCTCGGCGGTTTCCCAGTCCATCGTCCATGTCTCGTCGCCACGCACGAAGCTGGCGCTGGCACAGTCGGGCCACCGTTCGGCGGGCTTGGCCTCATCGACACGACAACCGGGATCGGCTGCCAGCCACAATCCATCGCGCAAGCGCGGCTTGGGTTGCGCCTCCGCTTCCGAGAACCAGGGTTCCTCCGACACCACAAGATTGCAGCCGGACAATCCGAGCAGAATGGCCGCCAAGGCGACGATACGCAGCGTTCGGTTCATGCCCCCTCGCCCCTCGCCGGTCACACTATGCGACCAAGCGACGGCGGAGGCGAGTCCGGGTTTCAGCCGCCTTTCGCTGCGAGCGCCGCGCCCGGAAAGCCGGCTTGGACGATCACGCCGGCGGGGTCGCCCGCATGCAGCGGCACCACGTCGCGGTCGAAGCGGACGTAGCCGGCCGGCGGCAGGCTCAGGTCGTTGTCGTACTGCTGCTGCACCACGGCAGGATCGTAACCCATCCACGCCAGCGTCGCCGGGAAGATCTGGCTTGCGGAATGACCCGCGCGCGGGGCGTCGGCGTAAGCCGCGGCGAGCCGGTCGGGCAGGAACGCGACCAGCGGGACGTGCAACTCGGCCGGGACCGGCGACGGGCTGCAGTGCGGCACCGCGCCTGCGGCGAGGTTCTGGCCGTGGTCCGAGGTGTAGACGATCGCCACCTGCTGGCGGTCAACGCCGGCGAGCAGGCGGTCGAAGAACCGGCCCTTCGAGTAGTCGATCGCGGTCTCGTATTGCCGGATGGTCGGGCTGTCGGCGGGAATCAGGCCGGCGGGGAAATGGTCGCGGTATTGGAAGTGCACGCCGCGCAGGACCGCGTAGACGAATGTGCGCTGCCCGCCGCGCAGCCGGCGGTTGATCAGATCGGCAATCCGCATGTCGGTGTCCATCGCGCCCGCCGCCGCGACCACTTCGTCGATCAGCGCGCGCTCGGGCGGCAGCAGCAGGTTCTGCGGCGCGCCGCTGGTCTGGCCGTCGATCAGCGTGGTGCGGTAGCCGGCCTTGCGCGCGTAGCCCCAGATCGAGGGGGTGCGGCGCAAGTCGAGCGCAGGGCCGGCGTGGCGCACGTCGACGCCCGAGCGCAACG
>DATDLP010000417.1:0-2781 GCA_036519255.1 Croceibacterium sp. | reverse complement strand
GGCAGCTTGAAGCGCCACCACGCGATCAGCGCGATGCTGGCGGGCGGCGAGAACGAGCGGCAATTCGTTGGTTCAGGCCGTGGGTCTCGCGTAGACGCGCCATTCGCGTGCGACCTCGAAGCCGATGTCGCGGTACAGCCCGATGGCGTTCTCGTTCTCGGCCTGCACGCCGAGGGCGAGCGAGGTCGCACCTCGAGAGCAAAGCTCGGCCAGCGAGTGCAGCAGCAGCGCGCGGCCGAGGCCGCGACCGCGGGCCGAGCGGGCGACGGCGAGTTGCTCGACCCATCCGCGCCCGTCGCCGAACACGCGGTCGGCGACCCAGCCGACGGGGCGCCCGTCGCGGCGCGCGACCCAGCCGCAGTAGTCGGGCGTGAGCATCGACCGCCACGCCTCCAGCGACAGCTGCGTGTGTCCGGGCACCTCGCCCCATGCAGCGTCGACGTAGATCAGCGCGTGGGCAGCATGGTCATCCTCGCCGGGCCGGTAGCGCGCGACGGCGACCGCGCTGGGCCGCACCGCTGGCGCGGGCGGCGGGTTAATGCCGCGGTGGAGATCGAACGAGGAGCGCCGGTGGGTGAAGCCGTGCGCCTCGAGCCACGCGATCCGTCGCACGTCGCTCGCGTACGTGTCGACCACGTGATGGCCGCGCTCGCCCAGCCACGCGGCGAGCACCTCCAGCGCGGGCCCGGGGTCGTTGCCGGAGTCTACAAGCACGATCGTCGCGCCGCTCTCGCCGACCGCGGCATAGCCGGCCACGCGACCGTCGCGTTCGAAGATCACGCCTGGCCCGTGCTGATCGATGAACTCGCCGGCCTCTTCCGCAGACACACTTCGGGCCCGCCGGACCAGGCTGCGTCCTCGGCGAGCGCGAGCGCAATCAGGTCGGGGCGGTCGGCGGGCGTAGCGGGGCGAAGCATCGCGGTCATCCTCGCGCGTCGGGCCTCAGCAGTCATCCCGAACGCCGAGCTGACCCACCACGGCACGGGGCCGCATCGGAGCAACAACCCCGCGCCATGAGTCGGGCGTCCCAACCCCGATGTTCCCGACCGTCCGGTACTCCTCGCAAGCCAGCGGCCGGGACGACTGCTTTCGCCTGGGAGGAGTGGTCCGCCAGCGCGACGTGGGGCGCTGCTCCCTCTGCCTCAAAGCAGCAGCGAGGCCGGCCCCTCGTGAACACGCTGATCCCGTCGGGGCGTCCAGCGCGGTGCAACGCGGTGGGGCTTGTTTCGCCTTTCCGCCCCGACGCGTGAGTCAGCGGGCGACCCGGTCGGTCTCGTGCGCCCACATCGCGATCTCGACGCGGTTTCGCGCGCCGAGCTTGGCCATCAGGCTGGCGAGGTGCGTCTTTACGGTGCTGAGGCTGATGTGCAGTTCGTCGGCGATCTCACCGTTGGTCCTTCCGCGGGCGACGGTGAGCAGGACCTCCTCCTCTCGCGCGGTGAGCGGCTCGGTGGGCTGCGCGGCTGGGTGTACTCCAGATGCGTCCGCGAACGTGGCGAGCAGCCGTGCGGTGATGCTCGGGGCGATCAGCGCGTCGCCTTCGGCGGCGGCATGGATCGCCTGTATGAGGAGAGCCGGCCCGGCGTCCTTGAGCAGGAACCCACGGGCGCCGGCCTTTAGCGCGCCGTGCACGTACTCGTCGAGATCGAAGGTAGTGATGACGATGATTGCGAGCGGATCGTCGACGCCGGGACCGGCGAGCTGCCGGGTCGCCTCGATCCCGTCCAGCCCGGGCATGCGGATGTCAAACAGGCACACGTCCGGACGGAGCGCCCGCGCGAGCGACACCGCCTCGCTCCCGTCGGCCGCCTCGCCGATCACCTCGATGTCGGGCTGCGCGTCAAGGATCATTTTCAGCCCGGTGCGGACGAGGTCCTGGTCGTCGGCGACGAGCACGCTGATCGTCATGCGCTTGCGCCCGCCCTAGGCAGCACCGCGCTGACTGTCCACCCGCGGCCGGGGGCCGGACCGGCTTCGAGGCTGCCGCCGAGCAGCGTCGCGCGCTCGGTCATGCCCACGAGTCCGTAGCCGGACGGATCGCGGCCCGCCGCGCCGGCCTCACCGTCGTCGCGCACCGTGAGCCGCACCGCATCGCGCTCGCCGGCGACGCAGACGTCGATGCGTGTCGCGTTGCGGGCGTGGCGCAGCGCGTTGGTGATCGACTCCTGGGCCAGGCGATACATCGCCGCGCCGACCGAGGGGCGCAGCTCGTCCAGGTCACCGGTCAGCGTCACGGCGACGCGCGGGCCGTGCGCCGTGACGCGCGCCAGTCGCTCGATGTCCGCCACGCCGCGCTGCGGCGCGAGGTCCGGCTCCTCGGCCTCGCGCAGGACGCCGACCATCTCTCGCATCTCGGCGAGCGTGCGCGAAGCGGCTTCCTCGATGACCTCGAGGGCGTTCACAGCGCCGTCGGGATCAGACCGCGCGACTGTCTGCCCGGCCTGCGCCTGGATCGCGATCGCCGAGACGTGATGGGCAACCGTGTCGTGCAGCTCACGGGCCAGCTGCTCACGCTCGCGGAGCTTGACCTGATCGAACTCGCGCAGCCTCGCGGTCGCGCGGTAGCGAACCGAGGCGCCGAGCACCGCGAGGAACAGCAGAAACATGGTTCCGAACACCGCGTCGACCACGCCTGTGGGATCACCGGCAATCGCGACGACGGCGGCCACCAGCATGATGATCAAGCCGGTCGCGGCCTCACGCCCCGATCCCCAACGGAAGAGGGCATAGGGCAGCAGCAGCACGCAGGCGGTCGTGTCCAGGCCGACGGCCTCGTCGCCG
>DATDLP010000416.1:0-5086 GCA_036519255.1 Croceibacterium sp. | reverse complement strand
CCCCCCCTCGCCCGCTCGCAGGCCTACGACGGAACCGAAAACGTCTCGTCGGCCTACGGCTTCTACATCGACGACTTCCACTGGGTGGAGATGGGCTCGATCTTCGCCAAAGGCGGCAACAAGCACTCGCCGTTCGCCGGCTACTACCTCGGCCGCGACCGCGTGACCCAGGCGGCCACGACGATGTACGGCCCGCCGCCCGCGACGCGCGCCGGGATCTCGTTCCACTGGCGCATCCAGCCGGTGATCCACGTTTCGCACGACGGGCGCTCGGCCAACTTGCGCACCCGGCTGTTCCAGCCGCGCACCGCGAAACCGCGCGGCCCGAACGATCCGCCCGCGACCGGCATCCTCGCCGGCGCGCTGTTCACCGGGATGTATCCCAACGACCAGACCGTCATCGAGGACGGCATCTGGCGGCTGTGGAGCCTGACGATCGACGAGCCCTACATGACCACCGCGAGCTGGCAGGGCGGCTGGGCCGCGGTCGAGCCGGTGTCCTCGGCGCAAGCCGCCGGGCAAAGCCCGCTGGTGCAGCGGCTGCCGCCCGACATCCTGATGACCCGCCTCGGCCGCCGCGCCGAGCACTTCCGCGGCGGCACCGGCGAGACGATCGCCTGGCCGGGCATCCTGCCGATGTGGTTCCACTACAAGAACCCGGTCTCGGGCCGGGTGCCCGGGCTGTACTGGCCGGACTCGGTGCCGAGCCTGGTGCTGCCGCAATCGCGGCTCGCGGTGAACGGCTACCAGATGCCGCCCACCGGGCCCGAGATCGACGGGATCCACATCGAGCTCGTCCCGCCCGAGGCGCAGGAGATGGCGGGAGAGTAGCGCGGCCGGCGGCAGCCCCCCGCCCTTCGCCGCTTGCGTTTCGCGGCAAATATAGACAACGTTGTCCCGAAAGCGCGGCGTGGGCCGGTGCCTGGCAAACAGCCGGCTACGCCGCGCGAGCGCCCAGGGAGAGACCATGACTGCCATTGCCCGTTTCGTCGCCTTTGCCGCATTGGGCGTCGCTGCGCTCGCCACCCCCGCGCTGGCGCAACAAGCCCCTGCACAACAGCCCGCGAGCTGCCGGCCGCAGGGCTTCTTCGCGGCTGCCGGGGCCTTCCAGTCGGTCGAGCAACTGCCCGACGGCCGCGTGACCTTCCGCATCTGCGCCCCCGAGGCGCAGGAGGTGCTCGTCACCAGCAACGACATCGACGAAGCGATCCCGATGGGCATCCAGCCCGGCAGCGCGCGCGGCCTGGCGATGACCAGGGATGCCACCGGCCTGTGGAGCGCGACCACCGCGGTGCCGGTCCCGGCCGACACCTACCGCTTCAACTTCCAGGTCGACGGCGCGCGCGTGCCCGACCCGCAGGGCACGACCTTCAGCCACGAGCGCGTCGGCACCAACTCGACCTTCGAGACCACCGGCGCCGCCGGCGAGTTCCAGACCTGGAAGCAGAACGTGCCGCACGGCACGGTCAGCCGGATCGAGTACTGGTCGAGCACGCTCGGCCAGAAGCGCGTCGCCACGGTCTACACCCCGCCCGGCTACATGAACGGGACCGAGCGCTACCCGGTGCTCTATCTCGTGCACGGTGCCGGCGACAGCTACGACAGCTGGACCTCGGTCGGCCACGCCAACCTGATCCTCGACAACCTGATCGCCGAGGGCAAGGCCAAGCCGATGATCGTGGTCATGCCGTTCGGCCACACGCCCGCTCGACCTGGTGGGAACATGCTCGCCAACACCGACTTCGGCGACGACCTGATCAAGGACCTGATCCCTTACGTCGACGGCACCTTTCGCACGCTCGCCAACCAGCAGGACCGGGCGATGGCCGGCCTGTCGATGGGCGGCTCGCACACCATCCGCTACGGTCTGACCCACCCCGAGCTGTTCGACCATATCGGCGTGTTCTCGATGGGCCTCGGCATGCAGGGGCCGGCCGATGTCACCGCCTACGAGACCGCCAACGACGCCGCGCTGAAGAAGGCCGCGCAGGACCTCGACCTGGTGTACTATGCGATGGGCAAGGACGATTTCCTGTACGGCACCGTCGCGGCGACCCGGGCGATGTTCGCCAGGTACGGCATCCACGAGGTCTACAACGAGAGCGGCGGCGGCCACACCTGGATCAACTGGCGCCGCTACCTCGCCGACTTCGCACCACGGCTGTTCCGCTAGAATCCGCGATTTTCGCGGCAATGCCACAGGCGCAGGATGATGATCGTGCCGGCATTGATTTCGTACCGAAGCTCGTAGTCGCCCACGATAATCCGACGGACTTCCCTCGGCTCGTACGCTTCGAGCTTTTCGCCGAGCCGCGGAAATTCGACCAGCCTTTGCGGCGCACGACCCAGCTGCTGCAGGACGCGAGCGGCGGCTTCCGGTGCGACCGGGCGGAGGAATTCATGCAGGCGAGCGAGGTCCGATATGGCATCGGCGCTCCACCGAATTGTCATGCGGCGGGCGGCGGCAGCGGATCGTCGGTTCCTAGGCTATCGACCCATGCCAGGACGCTTTGGTGATCGATTACCCGACCGGCATCGACGCTCGCCAGCGCCTCGAGCGTCAACTTGTGCCGCTCCTCCTCCTGATCGACCCAGGCAGCGAGCGCCTGCTTCATGATCCACCCGCGCGAGCGCTCGCTTCTCGCAGCCAAGGCGTCCAATTTGTCCGCGAGCCCCGCGGGCAGATGAGCCGTGACGACCTTGGTCGGGGCACTCATTTTGACGTTCTCCCAATCGAGATGATTTAAATCTAATCACTCGCTCGGTCCACGGCAAGTTCGGTGATCGCCGCGCACTCACCAAACCATTTTCCTACAGGCAATCGATGAGTCATAAGCTGGCGGATGAAGTCCATGCTCCCCTCGCAACCGACACCCGGCCTCGCAGGCTTGCCGGCTGCCCCGCCGGCGCCCGACCATGCCGCAAGCCCGGCACAGCCCATGGTGAGTGAGACCATTGGGACCATTCGCGGCCGGGGAAGGCTTCGGCCCCCGACCTGGGCCGAAGCGAATCGGCTGGGCGACTCGGGCACGCGGCAGCTTGCGAATCGCACCGCTCGCGGCGAGAGCGTCATCGGGATGGGATCCTTCCTTCTGCGCTGCTGCGCGATCCTCGCCGCCCTCTTGCTGGCTGCGCCCGCCGCGGCGCACCCGGTCCCGTTCAGCTACGTCGAACTCGACGTGCACGACGGCGCGGTAGACGGGCGCATCCGCATGCACCTCGTCGACCTAGCCCCGGTGCTCGGCATCACCGATCCGCAGGCGCTGCTCGACCCCGCGGTCCGCGAGGCAAACCGTTCGCGAATCGAGCGCTACCTCGCCGCGCGTATCGCGTTCGAGCGCGGCGGGATTCGGCGCGCCGAGTGGGAAGCAATGGCTGTGGTCGACGCCAACGAGGCAATCGAGCTGACCTTTACCATCCCAGGCGAGCCGGAAGGTGCGCTGACGCTCGACACTGACCTGTTCCCCGCTGACCCAAACCACCAGACGTTCGTCACGATCTACGAAGACGGCGAATACCGCCAGCAGTTCGCTTTCGCCGCCGCGACCGAGCCGCAGACGTTCTACCGCGGCACCACCGCCGGTGCGCTCGCGGTGATGGGCACCTTCATCCCATCGGGCGTGCACCACATCATGATCGGGCCCGACCACATCCTGTTCCTCGTCGGGCTGCTGCTGCTCGGCGGCAGCTGGCGCCGGCTGGTCACGATCGTCACCGCGTTCACCGTCGGCCACTCGATCACGCTCTCGCTCGCCGCGCTGGACATACTCAACCCGCCGGCCTGGCTGATCGAGCCGGCGATCGCGCTCAGCATCGTCGTGGTCGGGGCCGACAACCTGCTGCAACGCAAGGAAAAGGGCCGCGATCTGCGCGCCTGGGTGGCCGGCGCGTTCGGCCTGATCCACGGATTCGGCTTCGCCAACGTGCTGCGCGAGTTCGGACTTCCTCAAGAAGCGCTTGGTTGGTCGCTGTTTTCGTTTAATGTCGGGGTCGAACTGGGACAACTCGCGATCGTCCTCGTCGTCGCCTCGGCACTGGCGCTCGTGCGCCGCCGCTGGCCGAAGACGGACAAATGGGTCGTGCTCGGCGGATCGACCGCGGTCATCGCGGCGGGCGGCTACTGGTTCGTCGAGAGGGTGTTCTTCGGAGGGTGATAATGAAGCGGATCGCAATCCTGGCAACGATCGCTGCCACGGGTCTCGCCACGGCGGCCCTGTACGCGCAGGGGCTGCCGGGGATCGGGGCTACCGAGAAGGTGTCCGACAACGTCTACAAGATCTTCGGCGCGGGCGGGAACACCACCGCTTTCGTGCGCAGCGACGGCGTCGTGCTGATCGACACCAAGGTGCCCAACAACGGCGCGGCGATCCTCGCCAAAGTGCGCGAGTTCACCGACAAGCCGGTGACGATGATCATCAACACCCACTCGCACCCCGACCACCTCGGCTCCAACACCGAGATCGACACCGCGGTCGGCGGCAACGTGCAGGTCGTGGTCCAGGCCAAGACCGCCGCGCGCATGGCGGCGATGCCGAGCAACTCGAAGGTCAGCCAGAGCTTCGAGGACCGCCTCACGCTCGGCAGCGGCAAGGACCAGATCGACCTCTACTACTTCGGCGCGGCGCACACCGACGGCGACGCGTTCATCGTGTTCCCGCAGGAGAAGGTCCTGCTGATGGGCGACGTCATGGCGTGGGACATGGGCCCGCTGATCGATCCGGGCTCGGGCGGCAGCATGGTCGCGACGCCGACCACGGTCGGCCGCCTCGTGCAGACCGTCACCGGGATCGACAAGGTGGTCGAAGGCCACGGCCACGTGAACACCTGGGCCGGCCTGCAGCGCTACCTCGCCTACTCGCAGAAAGCGGTCGAGGTGGCCCGCCGCGGCGTCGCCGAGAACCTCGACTACGTCCAGGCCTACGACAAGTACTTCGCCACCGATCCGGCGATGGCCCCCTACATCAGCGAGACGATCAAGCCGGGCCTCGAGTACGGCGGCACGCCGAAGAGCCGCTCGCTCAACAACATCTACGTCGCGATGCGCGAGATCAAGGGCGAGCCGGCGGTGCTGATCATGGGCGCGCCG
>DATDLP010000415.1:0-2063 GCA_036519255.1 Croceibacterium sp. | reverse complement strand
CAGCTGCTCGGGGTTCGTTCCGCCGCCGTCGCCCCCGATCTCGGGCGCCGGGCGCAGCTGGACGTCGAGCAGGCCGTCGCTGGTGCGGCCGTGGCCGTGCTCGCGGCCGCCGGTCACGTGTGCGCGCGCCGTGTAGAAGGGCTCTCTTGCCATCCCCCGACCCTACCGTCCGCCGCTCGGCATCGACCGTCCGTCGACCCGTTGGAACTTTGCGCAAGAGATGCAGAGTCGTCCCGTTTCAGCTGCCATGCGACGCCTGTTCGAAACGGCCCTGGGGAGCAGTGATCTGCACCTCTGTCCGACCTGCCGCCAGCCGTTCGTGGCGCCGCGCGAGATCCTGGCCGAGCACGACGACGGCTACCTCGTGGTCGACCTCGGGTGCGCCAACTGCGGCTGGTCCGCCGTGCAGCTGCACCACAGCCTCCAGATCTGCGCGCTCGATCGCGCGCTTGACCGCGACAGCGCCCGGATCGAGGCGGCCGCGGACGCGCTGGCCCTCAGCTGCGAGCTCGAGCGCATCGACCGCTTCGCCGAGGCGCTGCACGCCGGGCACATCCTCCCCGAGGACTTCTAGGGATCGGTCGCCAGCTCGGCGCGGCCGGACTGGCGGAACGCCCACCACTCGAGCACCGCGATCTGCACCGACGCGGCGAGCGGGATCGCCAGCAGCGCGCCGATTATCCCGAACAGCGTCGAGCCGAAGAGCACCGAGACGAGCACGACGAACGGGTTGATGTCCACCGCCCGGCGCTGGATCTGGGGCTGGATGACCGCGTTCTCGATCTGCTGATAGACGATCGCCCAGATCACCCAGATGATCGTGTCGATCGGGAAGTCGGCGAACAGGGTGACGATGGCCACGAGGACCGCGGCGATCGTCGCCCCGACCAGCGGGATGAGGTCGGCGAACCCCACGAGGACCGCCAGCGGGCCGGCGAATGGGATGCCGAGGATCGTCATGACGATGTACGCGGTCACGCCGGCGATCGTCGCCTGCGCGAGCGCGCCTCCTACGTAGTTGCCGACAGCCGCTGCGATGCGGTCGGCCGCGCGTTCGAGGCGCTCGACGCGCTCGGCCGGCTGGAAGGCGATCGCGCGGCTGACCCATCTTCGCCCGTTGGCGGCCATGAAGACCGAGAGGATCAGGATCGTCACGGCGGCGAAGATCGAGTTGACGATCCCGATCCCGACATCCTTGAGCGTGCCCGCCGCGCCGCCGAGCTTGCCCGGCAGCTTCTTGGCCTGGTCCTCGAGCTCGGTGATGACGCCGTAATCCTCCTCGAGCTTGCGCAGGCGCTCGTTCTTGTTGACGAAGTCGCGCGCCTGCGCGGCGTACTCGGGCGCCTTGTCGGCCAGGTCGTTGGCGCCGTTGACGATCGGCGGGACGATGATCGCGCCGAGGCCCACCGGGATCGCGAACAGGCACAGGTAGGCGATGAGCACCGCGAACCCACGGCGCATGCGCTTCGACAGCCAGTTGATCGGCCCCGAGATCGCCACGGCGATGAAGGCGGCGATGACGATCCAGGTCAGCGGCTTGCGCAGCAGGTAGACCAGGTACAGCGCAAGAACAACGCCGACGACGATGAGGACGACGCGCAGGATGACGCGCGAGGTGACGTCGACTCGGGTCATGCCGGGTGCCGCGCATCATCCTCGCGGCGCCGGACGACTCAGGCCCGCGTGAAGGCGACCGGCAGCGCGTCGAGGCCGTAGATCCCGGTGACGCCGCCGTAGACCGGCTCGCCGTCGAGCTCGAGCCGATCGATGTGCGCGGACAGGAAGGCGAGCGCCTCCTGCAGCTCGGCGCGCGCGAGATTGGCGCCCAGGCAGTAGTGGATGCCGGCGCCGAACGTGGTCAGCCGCGCGCCTTCCGTGCGCGTGATGTCAAAGCGCTCCGGATCGACGACGCCGTCGCGGTTGGCGCTGATGCTCGCCACGAAGACCACCGTGCCCTCCGGGAACGAGACGCCGCGAACCTCCATGTCCTCGAGCACGATCCGCGCGGTGAACGGCGTGATCGGCTCGAAGCGCAGCGCCTCCTCGACGGCGCCAGCGGCGAG